>NZ_CALWND010000011.1:0-97863 GCF_944382735.1 Candidatus Allofournierella merdavium
GCCAGCATGGGAGATAGCCCGTATTTATTCGTCTCAATCGTTGCAAAGCCTGTTTTACTCACGGTAAGCGTCGTGTATGATCGCCGCGGTGGCGCCGAAGCCAAGAAGGGCGAGGAAAAAGAACTAAACGTAACGATGATTGCCAGCACTTGTGTGCTTGATCCTATTTCAGGCCATGGAAGATACCCGTTCTTTATGCTATACTGATTATAATCCAAGAACATTAAAAGGAATAAAACGCGGCTATCAGGTCGCTGCAGGAAAAATAGACAAAGAACTACTGCATCGTATTTTGACCGCTATTCTCGAAGACACATACGATATGGACGAGGAACTGAAGCTGGATATCTTCAATGCCATCCGCTGATACAGAAGCGGCAACGACACATATTGTCATGCAAGGGCAAAGCGCACATTCTCAAAGCATTTGCCCTGAACGCAGGATAAGGACAGGAAAAACCGCATGGCGGCATCCAAGATGCCATCATGCGGTTTTGTGTCAGTTGCTCAGAACGGTGGGCCGCCGGGCCTGCCGGCACACCCGAAAGCCCCAGGGCCCCAGGGCCTCATGAGAAGCATTCTGTTCCCACAGCCGCTCTGCCTCCTCCGCCTCTGGCAGCGGGCAGGGCACGTCGCCGGCATTCAGCCAGACGGTGAGGCAAAGCCCCTCCCGCTCCAGCGCATAACCGAACAGGCGGCTTTGAGGCGCCGCCGCGAGAACGGTGAACCGTTCGGTACCGTTCAGGTATTTTGCTCTCAGACCTGCTACCTGCCGGTAAAAGTCAAACCAGCTGCCCTCCGCGTTTTCCCAGTCCATGGGGCGGCGGTATTCCGGCTCGGTGACGCCGGTCAGACCGGCCTCATCGCCGTAAAAGACACAGGGCGTGCCGGGGAAGAGCATCTGAAACACCACCGCCAGCCGCATCCGTCGCTCATCGCCTCCACAAAGGGACAGAAAACGGCAGACATCGTGACTGTCCAGCAGGTTCAGCTGGGCGCGCAAATAGGGTTCCGGGTAGCGCAGCACTATATTGGTCACCCGGGCGGCAAAGCCAGCCGCGTCGATGCGGCCCAGGGCAAAGAAGTCCCGGCAATGGCGGCGGAAATCGTAGTTCATCACCGAGTCCAGCAGATCGTACCGCAGCCAGTCCCGGGCGTTCTCCCACACCTCCCCGATAAGCACACAATCGGGGTCAGCGGCCTTCACCGCCCGGCGAAAGACCCGCCAGAACTCCTTGGATATCTCATTGGCCACATCCAGCCGCCAGCCGTCTACCCTGAATTCTTCCACCCAGTAGCGGCCCACCTCTGCAAAATAGGCCTGCACCTGAGGATTGGCGGTGTTCAGCTTGGGCATTTCCGGCACATAGGCGAAGCAGGCGTAATTGGGGTGGCCCTGCTCGTCCAGCCCGGGACCCGTTGGCGGAACGAAGTCATACCAGTGAAAATAGGGCGACGACGCTCCACGCTTCAACACGTCCTGGAAGGCAAAAAAGCCGGTACCGCTATGGTTGAACACCCCGTCCAGCACCACCCGCATCCCCATTTTGTGGGCCTTTTGAACGAGAGAGCGCAGGTCATCGTCGGTGCCGAAGCAGGGGTCCACATGGTAATAGTCGATGGTGTCGTATTTGTGGTAGCTCTTTGCGGTGAAGATCGGATTCAGATACAGGCCGTTACACCCCAGCCGGGCAATGTGCTCCAGATTTTCCGTCACGCCCCGCAGTGTGCCGCCCAGCCGCCCGCCACTCTTCGCCGGGCCGGCCAACGCGTCGGAGCCGTCTGCGAAGCTGTCCGGGAAGACGTTGTAAAAACAGGCGGTGTTCATCCACTTGGGTGGCCGGGCGATCTCGGTGCGCAGGATGGCTGGGTACTGAAAGTATTCGCTGCGCCCGTCTACCCAGTTTCCCTCCATCTGCAGGTCGGCCAGTTCCCGGGTGAAGATGTCGCCGTAATAATAGGTCCATTCCTCCTGACCCTGCAGGCGAAAATAGTAACAAAGGCGGGTATGACGGATGGGAAAGACCGCTTGGAAAAAGTCGAATCGCTCATCCCGGGCAATGCGCTCCATGGGCAGGCCCTCAAAGCGGATGGGGGTGGTCTCACAGGCCCGATCTGCCACATACAGTTCGCAGCTGACCAGATCCCTGCGCCCAGCCCGCAGCCGCACGCAGAAGGTCTCCTCGTCCAGGGGATAGGCATACTCTGAACAGGGGATATGAAGAATCGCTGCCTTATCTATCACAAAGCCGTCACCTATCCCTTCACGCCACCGGCGGTGAGGCCGGAGACCATGTATTTCTGTATCTTAAAGAACACCGCCAGAATGGGCAGCGACACCAGAACCGCCGCTGCCGAGAAGAGAGGCCAGCTGCGGCTGTAGTCGTTGGATTGCAGTTGATACAGCCCGCCCGCCAGGGAGTAGCTGGTGCTGTCCAGCAAAAAGGTGGTGGCGAAAAGATACTCATTCCACACGGTGATGAGCACCATCACACAGGTGACCACGATGGCCGGTTTGGCCAAAGGGAGCACAATGCGCAGGATCATCTGCCGGTCACTGGCGCCGTCGATGCGGGAGGCCTCCTCGATCTCCACCGGGATGGTGTCGAAATATCCCTTCATGTTCCACAAGGCGAACACGCACATGGAGCCCGCGTAGATCAGGATGAGTCCTCCGTGGGTGTTCAGCAGGCCGATGGTCTTAAGCACCCGGAAGAGGGCGAACATCGACAAGATCTGCGGGAAGGCATTGAGCACCAGCAGCAGCTTCAATGTAAACCGCCGGCCTGCAAACCGCCAGCGGGAAAAGGCGTAGGCCGCCGGCACCGCGCAGAGCATAGAAAAGAATACGGTGCCCACGCTCAAAATCACCGAGTTGCGGAACCACAAAAGGAACGGCTCGTCAAACAAAATCGCCCGATAGTTTTCCAAAGTGGGCTGGGTGGGCCAGAAGGAAAAGCGCGAGGAGAGTGCCGCGCCGCTGCCGCTGAAAGAAAGGGTGAGCGCATAGAGCACCGGCACCAGTGCTACCAGGCAAAGCAGCAGGAACGCCCCGTTCAGCACCGTCAGCCTCAGGATGCCCAGCGTCCGCTTTTTTCTGTTTTTATCCATAGGTCATTCCTCCCGCAGGCTTCGGTTGGTGGCCAGTGAAAACAGGATGATGAGCACAAACAACAGCATACTCACCGCGCTGGACAGGCCGTAGTTGTTGGAAACGAAGGCGTTCTGGTAGGCATAGGTGATGACGGTGTTCAAATTGGCTCCGGTCATGTACCCCTTTTGCTGGGTGAGAAGATACACAATGTCAAACTGCTTGAAGGTGATGAAGGTGGTCATCACCGCAGCGGGGGCGATGATGGCCCGGATGCCGGGCACGGTGATAAAGCGCACTTTCTGGAAAAAGCCCGCACCGTCCAGTGTGGCGCTCTCGTACAGGCTGGCGTCCACACTCTGCAATGCGCCGTCAATGGTGGCGATCATGAAGGGCAGCGCCATCCAGAGATTGAGCGCAAGGCAGGCCAGAAAGGCAGTGACCGTGTTGTCCAGGATGCTGTACTTCGGCAGCCCCAGCGCCGTGAGCCACTGGTTGAGCAGGCCAAACTCGGTGTTGAATATGCCCACCCGCCACAGCAGGATGGACACATAGGCCGGCATGGCCCAGGGCAGCATCAGCAGTGTTTTATACAGCCGGCGCAGGCGCAGACCCTTGGCGTTCAGCCCCAGGGCGATCCAAAACCCGCAGAACAGCTGCAGGGCCATGTTCACCACCGTCCAGAGCAATGTGGTAAACAGCGCCCCCAGAAAACCGGAATCGAACTTGAACAGAGCCCGCACATAATTGGACAAACCGATCACGCGGAAATCCGCCCAGTGATACAGGTTCATGTTGGTCAGCGAGATATAGGCGGTGTACCCGATGGGGAACACCACCACGATCAGGATGAGAAGAAGTGCCGGAGCACTGTACAGCCACGGCTTTTTGCGCATAACGCCACCACCTTTTTACCCCACAAGCGGGGACGGCAAACCTGCCGTCCCCGCGCGGGTTTCGGATTCTGATTTTACTGCATGTCGGCAATGGCCTGCAGCGCGGCCTGCTGGGCCGTCTCGGCGGCAGTGGCCACATCTTCGCCGCTCTTGTTCACCGCCACCAGGAAGCTCTCCGCCGGGCCCCACAGCACGCCCATCTCGGGGATGTTGGGCATAGGCTGGGCGGTCTCTGCCGTCTTCTGGATGGCCACGATCAGCTCGTCCGCCGCCACTTCCGGGTCCTCATAGGCCTTGCTGTTGGCAGGGGCGCAGCCGGAGGACTTGGCCAGCGCCACCCCCACCTCGGGGGAGGCCAGCGCCGCCAGCACCTTGCCGATGGCCTCGGGGTGCGCCTCGGCGCCGGTCTTCAGCACACCGACTCCCTGCACACCGGCGTAGGGCGCCAGCGGGTTGCCGTTGGGCAGCGTCATGTCGGACAGGGAGGCCACGCCAAAATTGATGCCCGCGTCCCGGATGCCGGAGACCAGCCACGGCCCGCCGATGATTGCGGCTGCTTTGCCTTCATTGAACAGGGTGGTCACGGTGTTATAGTCGCCGTCCGCCTGCAGCGCTGCGAACTTTTTGTTGTATTCCACCCCTTCGATGGTCTTGGGATCGTTGAGCCCCGGCTGGCCTTCCTCGTTCAGGATGTAGCCGCCAAACCCGTTGATGAAGGGGGATACGTTGTAGGCGGTGGAGTGCTGGTTGACCACAGCATAGGTGCCTGCCGCCGTGTCGGTGTTGGCCTGCATATAAGCATACAGATCTTCGGTGGTGGTGGGGATATCCCCCTGCCACAACGCCTTGTTGTACAAAAAGACCAGCGTCTCAAAATACACGGGCAGGAAGTATTGCTCGCCGCCGATCTGGCCGGCTTCCACCGTCATCGGCAGGGCGTCTGACAGCACATCCGCGCCCGCTACCTCCGACAGGGGAGCCAGAATGTCCATGGTCACGAAGGTGCCCAGGGAGTCATGGGCGTAGAAATACATGTCCGGGCCGTTTGCCGCGTCGCTTCCGTACAGCTTCAGCTGGTCGGAAAGGCCGGTCTTTTTCTCAAACGTCACCGTGATGTTGTCGCCGGAAAGCTGCGAGTTCACAGTGTCGGCAATGGTCTGCATGATGGCCTCGTCGCCGTCGTGCCAGATCTTGATGGTGACCGGCTCCGTGGCCGTCTCACTGCCGGGCGCCGCCGCGCTGCCGCTTTGGGGCGCGCTGGAGGGCGTTTGGCCACAACCGGCCAGCATCCCCAGCGCCAGAGCCGCGCTCAACAAAAGGGAAATTGCCTTTTTCATGGTGTCTCCTCCTTTTTCAATGTGAAAACGCTTACCTGATTTTTTTCTCCTGTTCGGGATAAATTCCGGATTTATGCCCTGATTTCTTCTTAAATCTTAGCAGTATTGTCCAGAAATTTCAAATTTTAATAGGCAATTCTCTTGCATTTTTTAGGTAACCGTTATACTATGGATTTACCAAACACAGGAAAGGGGAGCACCCCATGCCCATCACCATCAAGGACGTGGCCGCCCGGGCAGGCGTTTCGGTGGCCACCGTCTCCAAAATTCTCAACCATCACCCCGGTATCTCGGAGGAGACCACCCGCCGGGTGGAGCAGGTGATGCGGGAGCTGGAGTATGCCCCCAACAGCCGGGCGGCCAGCCTGGCACGGCGGGCCACCCGGAACATCATCTACCTGACCAGTCTGCCCGCCGACATCGCCTATACAAACCCCCACATGTTCGACATTCTCTGCGGGGTGCAGAGCGCCCTGAGCGAAAAGGGCTATACTCTGACCATCATGGACACCTGTCGCGAAGAGGCGCCCGGCAGCACCGCCGAGCAGATCATTCTGCAAAAGCTGGCGGACGGCATGATCGTCCACGGGGCCGCCATCGACAAAAACATCTCCGCCCTGCTGGTGCGCCGCAAATTTCCCCACATCCTCATCGGTCACCCGGGGGATGGCTCCCGGCTGTGCTGGGTGGACACCAACCAGATTTTGGGCGGGCAGATCGCGGCAGAGCATCTTCTGGAGCGGGGCTATCGGAACATCGGCTTCCTGGCGGAGGGCACCACCGATGAGATCGCTTATCTGAGGTTGCGGGGATTTCGCATCGCCATGCAGGAGGCCGGTGTGCCGGTGCGGGAGGACTGGATCCTCCACACCACCGCAGACCTGGAAGGCAGCTACCACGCCGCCTTCGGACTGCTCAGCATGCAGCAACGCCCCGACGCGGTGATCTGCGGCAGCAATCTGCTGGCCTTCGGGCTGTACCAGGTGGCCGCGAAGCAGGGGCTGAACATCCCGGAGGAGATGGCGCTCATCACCTTCGACCGTTACCCTTATTCCACCGTGCTGGACCCGCTGCCCACTTTCGTGCAGATCGACGTGCACGACCTGGGCCGCACCGCGGGGGCCATGATGCTGCGGGTGCTTAAGCGCCCGGAGCTGCTGGTGCAGACCTACGCCACCCTGCCCCGGCTGGTATGCAACGCCACTACGCCCTACCGGCCGTGACCCTCCTATTGACACATACAGCAATCCCAACTCGTTTGGCTCGCCGAAAGCTGTACCCCCAGGCAATCCCCTTATAAAAAAGCAACCAAAAAAGGCCGGCCAGGCATGAATTGCCCGGCTGGCCTTTTTTGTTTTCTCTTATTCACCACAAGGTTCAGAACTCGCGCATTCACCCGCCCATCTCTGGCCACCCCGGAAAGCGGTGCAAAACCAGATGCTTTTATCGGGCGTCTGCGGAATCTGTCCGGCGTTCCTGATTCCTGTTCCCATACCGCATCGGAAACACAATTTGTACTTTTAGGCATAAGTCGACAGCTTCTGTGCTTTCGAGTCCTGTGCCGGAAAGGCTCTTGCGGAAAAGAGCAGGTCAGAGCTGGTCAGTTTGTCCCCGGATTTTCGGCGAGTTCAAGCCATTTTCGCGGGACCAAAGCCCGAAAAATGGCTTTGGTACGAATCAAACCGGCATCCCCCATTTTGGCCCCGTTTGGCAAGATTTTTTGGAAAAATGCAAGATTTCATGCAAGATAATTGAGGGACGTTTTGCCGGATGAACACTGGATTTTCGCCCCGCCGCCGGAAAACGTATTTCGCCAAATGCAAGATTTCGGGCCGATTTTGTGTAGTATCTTTCCAAGTTTCAACAATTTGTATAGTTTTGGTGGAAAACGCGGTGGTTCTCCGGGTCCCAATTCAAAACAAAGGAGAACCCAAAAAATGAAGAAAAGCAACCTCTTTCAGGACGCCCTGGAGCGGGAGATCCAGGACCTGCTGGCCCCTTATCCCGACCCCATGGGCCGCACCGACTTCCGCAAGGCCTGCCGCATCGGCACCCGCACCTCCATCTACCTGCTGCAGAGCGGCCTGGTACCCTGCGAGAACACCGGCAAGCAGACCCGCTGCTACAAGATCGCCAAGGCGGACGTGGCCGCCTACCTGCGCCGCCGCCTGGCCGAGCCGGCCTACTACACCCCGCCCAGCGGCTGGTACAAGAACTACCCGAACCACAAGCCCCCAGCCTTCGGCTTAAACGGTGCGCTCCTGCTCACCGACGCCACCCGTCAGCGGGTGCGCCGCTGGTACGAGAACCTGCTGGCCCGCCAGCCCGACGTGCTGGACGCCCGCCAGATCTCCCGCGTCACCGGCTACGCCTCCCGCACCGTCAGCCGCTGGTGCACCGAGGGGAGGTTAAAGTCCTTCCCGTATCAACACACCTATAAGGTGCCCAAAGAGTGGCTGCTGGAGTTCCTCACCTCGGAGGATTACAACAGCATCACAAGAAAGAGCAAGGAACATTACGCCATGATCGCCGCGGTGGCGCCGAAGCCAAGAAAGCTACGGAAGAAACCGTGATTCGTACCTTGGGGAACTGCCCCTTTCCCGCCTGATTCTAAGTGTCGCCTGCCGGCTGACTTTGCGCTGGTTTTGGGGCCAAAACGCTATGCGCAGCTTTCATCCTGCGGCTGTTCCAGTTGCTCACATGCATCATCGTGCAGCTTCAAAATTAAGCTCCCGTTAGATGATATCATACAGATGAAGTTCTTTCGCAATTGGACGGCAAAGAGAAGAGAAATACCGATCGCTTTCTTCATATAAAATCTTTAGTTTTTGATATAACTCATCGTACTCCATGCCCCACATTTTGATTGCAGAACGCATTTCTTCATAGAACTGTTGCTCCTCTTTTTTGAAAGTAGGCGCTGTGATCTTGTATTTACTGCTCTGATTATAGGCCTGGAGCCAATCTTCCACGCCGTCAATTATTATCCCCATATATGGCATAAAAGAAAGCCAATAATTCGACTTGAAACGCTCGCTGTTTTTTACGATAGTAAAAAGAAATCTCAAATCGGTCTTTATTAATGAGATTGCTATTGCCTGTTGTTGTGTAAGTGGTTGCTCTTGCATATTTTTCTTCCGGGCTCCATTTTTAGTTGGTTTTGTAGGTCTTGTGCATCCGCACAGTTTATGCAGCTTATCTTTTGAAGCACCATGATGCGGCGATTTTTGTTCCAATGGTGCCATAATATTTTATAGACATTAGCAGAAAATTGTCACGTAATCCGTGTGCACTATTTACTTAAGCAATAATATTATGTTCCATATTACGACAGCGGTCAACAAAGCTCGTGCGACATGAACATACTCTGCAGTAAAAGGCGTACCATTACCGCACAATATGTATTCTGCTATCTAATTATCATTCTAATAATCGTTGTCAAATGATTATTAGAATGCCCGGCGTATACCCTCCAGTCCAACCTCAATTCTGCACAACTTTTGCTGCTTTCCGTTAGTCGAGCGGATAAAGTTGTGTGATTTCAAGCCCCTGTTTTCTGATAGTCCGCACTATAGGACCGGCTCTCTGCTATAATGGAAAAAAGGAGTGAGCGGTATGGTGTTCTACACGGGCGATCCCCACGGCGACGTGGCAGAGATCGTGGAGTTCTGTCGGCAGATGCGGCTGCAGCCCGCGGACACCCTGGTGATCTTGGGCGACGTGGGGGCCAACTACTATCTGAACGAGCGGGATATCTACGTCAAGGAGCCGCTCAACGCCTGCGGCCCAACAGTTTTGTGCATCCACGGCAACCATGAGTGCCGGCCCGCCCATGTGCCCGGCTATGTGTTGCAGGATTGGAACGGCGGCCAGGTGTATATCCAGCCGGAGTACCCTCACGTTCTGTTCGCCGTGGATGGCGAGGTCTACACGCTGGAAGGGCGGGAGCATCTGGTGATCGGCGGTGCCTACAGCGTGGACAAGTACTACCGCCTCATGCGGGGCTTCCGCTGGTGGGAGGACGAGCAGCCCGACGAAGCCACCAAGGCCAAGGTGGAGCAGGTGCTGGCCGCCCGGGGCTGGCAGATGCCGGTGGTGCTGAGCCACACCTGCCCCTTCAAGTACGAGCCGGTGGAAGCCTTTCTGCCCGGCATCGACCAGAGCAGTGTGGACGCCTCCACCGAGCGATGGTTGGATACCATCGACGACCGCCTGACCTGAGACGCCTGGTATTGCGGGCACTGGCACATCAACAAGCGAATCCGGCGGATGCATTTCTTGTTCCACGAGTTTGAGGCGGCGCCGAAACATTAGCCCTTCTACCGCAAAAGGCATATAGTTCCCACATAAGTACATAGGAGTTATGACAATGCAGGAAATAATAAATGCTGATAGTTTTCATGAGGACTATAGCCAAAGCTCTAATGCTTTGTTTCATTTTATGAAGCAGCAGAGTTTTTTGGATTTCGCCCTTCAAAAGAAAGCTCTTTTCCCACGATATTGTATAGAAGATGTTGCCTATTTGGATTTAATGAACGACGGAAATTCATTTCGAGAGATAGCTGTTTTGCAAAAATGTTTTTGTGATATTCCTCTTCACAAAAGCACCTTGCAAACAGAAGCAAATGTCGTGGATGAGGAAACACGCAAACCCGTTTCATGTGATACCAGTCATACCGGATGTTACGGAAAGTATGCAGTCGCCTTTTCAAAAGAATGGGGCGAGCGACATGGGCTGCAACCGATACATTACCTGAATATAAAGAGCCATTATGTGAGAGATCTCAAAGCAACATTTTCCTGTGCCATAAGCATGGATGAACTACCTGATGACATAACATCTGATGTGTTGATGCGCTTAGCATTTGTAAAACCTCTTCGTGGAAAAATGGAACGTGTCCTTGAAATCGAGGGAACATCTCGAAACATTTCAATGTATAAAAACTTCTACGATGAACAGGAATGGCGCTATGTACCCAGTCTAGATGTTTTATCAAAACTTTCAGCAGAAGCTGCCATTGACCTGTATCCTATAATTGCAAACCCTTATGAGCTGGGCTGGCGAAATGAAGGCTTTCTAAACAAGCAGTCCGATTTTTTTGTGCAACCGCCTTTTGAGGCATTACGATTGGATTTTGATTACAGCGAACTTCGCTATATTATCGTGCCTGATGAACAGGCCAGAATAGATACGATAAATTTGATCTTGCAGTTACCAAGCGAAAACTTCTTGACAGATAAAATAGAAGAGCGATGTTTATTGATAAGTAAAATACTTGTTCTTCAGGAGATTCGAAAGGATTGGTAAGAATGGCAAATTTGCTTAAACAAATTTTTTCCACTACAGAACCAACAATAGAAGGGGTTTTGCGTTTTGATTCTGCCGAGTCAAAGAAAGAGTTCTTAAACACCGGACTGAAAAAGATTGAACAAGGAAAACCGAGTACGATTACGGGATTGGAAAAGTTAGATATTTACTCTTGCACAGAGACCGGGAAACACCTGTTTGACTCGTATACCAATATTCTTGATCCTGTTATTTTTCCATCGGATTGTTTCCCTTTTCACCTGTCAACTGATTTTGGTGATTACAATTATCTTTTGCGTAGAGAGAATCACGATCATACTGTCATTGTTCGCGATGCTGATAAAGTTGTTTCACATGTTGAAATAAAATATCAAGAAGGATCCAACAAAGTCAATTTCGGCTGGCGATGTAACTTTTCTAATGCTCCCGATACCGAAACGCTTTGGAAGGAATTAAATGCCACATATCATTTAGCAAAAGTATTTTGTCGAGAAACAGTCAGTGAGCAAGACAAAAATTTGTTGGAGCGATTGTACGACGAGCAAGCATTCTGGCATCGAGCCTGGCTTTTGGAAATTATATTGGGTGCAAAATTCAATGTAAAATCAGGTACAGCCGCCGACCGAATGAACACAGATCTTCTCTATCTGTTGCTGGTTCAAAAAGTCCCCCTCCGGTCAAACATGGGTAATTTTACTGTCAGGATACCTTACAAAAGCATTGAATCACCAATTGATGAGAATTTTTCTCCCGGCAAGGAATTTGCTATGCGTTTCGATAAAGAGCGTAAGGGCACCTTGTTTGGGTATGGTTACGCTGTCACAACACACGAGTACATTTTCAAAGCAAATGTTGATGCCGTTGAGAAAGATGATAACGAAGAAGTATATATACTCAAATGCAGCGGAACAGATTTGGAACCAGTCTATAAAGTAGAGGTCTATGAAGATAAAGATAACCGACAGATTGACATGACTGAAAAATTTCGTGAATTGCAATCCGCACACAGCTTTGGGGAAGAGGTCAAGCAGTTTTATGGTGAAAAGAATGCTTAGAGCCTTCTCATAAAGACTAAGCAATTCATTGAGTTCCATTATAACTTGCGAATGGTCTGGTTTTATCAATTCAGGAGTTTTCATGAAAGCCCTTGACATTTTCTGTACCTACGTTATTCTAAACTTTTGTTTGGAGGTCATAGCCAACAGACGATCCACAACTGAATAGCAAACAACGAGTGATCAGGAGCTGGCTTTTCAAAGCCAAGACTACCAGGGCCGTGTGAGCAGGTGTTCGGGTTTTCCCGAAGTCTTTGTTCATGCGGCTCTTTTTTGTTGCCCTGTTCACACGGTTTTCGACAGTCCTTCTCCCGGTCACGGAAAGGAGGATCTATGACCCACTGGAACGAACAAAGCGCCGGGTACCCATGACCGGCAATGACTTGGCCGCGCATTTTGCTCTGTATGCCGGGTGTAACACAAGCTGTATCTTCGGGGGCTTTGGGATGGTGGATATGTGGCTGGAATGGCCGTTTTGCGAGGTTTGTGGGCTGCAGGCGCTGTTTCTTTGGCCGGCGCTGCGCTGTTCGTGTAGCCACAGCGGGCAACTGTGCTCAGGGTATTTCGCAGCTGGTGAGCGTCACTGGCAAGTCTCCGTAAAAAGAAAAAGGAAGCCTAATAAGGCTTCCACTTTTGCTTACAATTTACTCTTTCGACCCGACAAGGAAGCCTAATTAGGCTTCTTTGCGGACGGAAAAAATGCCGGGGCCATGAGATATATCAAAATCACCAAACTTCTGAATCTATTTTTGGAAGGGTGAGCGTTTTGAGGGGTCTGTGTAACTTATATAAGATGGAGGGTATTTTTTTAAGACTCATGGCATCGTCAAAACCGCCAAACTTTACCGTTTTTTCTTGGAAGGTGTTCGTTTCGAGGGGTCCGTGTTACAAGGATATAATGGGGGGATTTTTTATGCGGCCAGACTTTAGTCAGATTCGCCAAACTTTAAAAAATTTTTTGGAAGGGTGGCCGTTTTGAGGGGTCCGTGTTACAAGGATATAATGGGAGGATTTTTTCTGCGGCCAGACTTTAGTCAGATTCGCCAAACTTTAAAAAATTTTTTTGGAAGGGTGGCCGTTTTGAGGGGTCTGTGTAACTTATATAAGATAGAAGGTATTTTTTCATGATGCGCGGAACCGTCAAAATGGCCAAACATTTTTTATTTTTTTGGAAGGTGTTTCGTTTTCAGGCGTCTTTGTAACTTATATAAGATGGAGGGTATTTTTTTCATGACCCGCGGCATCGTCAAAACTGCCAAACTTTACCGTTTTTTCTTGGGGGGTGTTTCGTTTTTGAGGGTCTGAGCTACTGGTATATAATGGGAGGTTTTTTTGTAGCCGACTTCCCGTCAAGTTTGCCAAACTTCCGAATTTATTTTTAGAAGAGTGAAATTTTGAGGGAATCCGTGTCACAAAGATATAATAGGGGGCTTTTTTCTGTGGTCGACTTCCCGTCAGATTCGCCAAACTTTCAAATTTATTTTTAGAAGGGTGAGCGTTTTGAGGGGTCTGAGCTACTGGTATATAATGAGGGGACTTTTTCCCAGCCAAGACACCGCGTCAAGGAACCCTACATGATGGGTTCCTTGTTCAGGCAAATTCTGCCGCCCGCCGCGACAAGGAATCCTACATAAGGAACCCTGGAATCCCGTCACATCCGAAACAAAGAATCCTGCATAAGGAATCCTTGACCGCCACACATCAATCTCACAGAAAGGAGGGGTACCGCCGCTTCCGGCCGGCGTCCGCTGTCCGCTTATCCGCCCAGGCGCGTTTTTTGCGCCGCGAAAACTTTTGAGAGCAGGTGATCGATGAAGAATTTTGACATCCAGACCCTTTACAAACTGTTGTTTGCCGACTATCCCGACATCGTGACGGTGCGCCAGCTGCAGGTCATGCTGGGCATCAGCCGCCACGCGGCCTACGACCTGCTGACAGACGGCAGCATCCGGGGCCTCAAGCTGGGCAACGCCTACAAAATCCCCAAGATCAACGTGGTCCGCTATGTGGTGGAGAACGGTGTGCAGCCCGCCGCCAGGGCCGCCGGGTCCTGACCCGCTGCACCACAAAGCGCCCTTCGCCGCTGTCCGCCCGGTGTTCGCCCTGTGCGGGGCCTGGCAGGCGGTGCGGGCGTTTTCCCCCGCGCCGGGGCCAAGGCCGTTTTGCGGGCCTGTTTGGGGCCGCTGTGGCCGCGTCCGCCCCATCCAACAAACCAACCGAAAAGGAGAAATGCTTTTGACGAAATTCGAACCCATTGACGCGCGAACCCTTTCCATCACCCCGCTGCCGCCGGTGCGGTGGCTCGTTCCCGATCTGCTGTCCGGCGGGCTGTCTTTGCTGTCGGGCGGCAGCAAGGTCGGTAAAAGCTGGCTTTGCCTCTGGCTGTGTCTGCAGCTGGCCAAAGGCGGCGAACTCTGGGGGCGGCCGCTGCGCTCCCAGGCGGTGCTGTATCTCTGCCTCGAGGATACATACGCCCGCATCCAGAACCGGCTGTTCCACCTGAGCGAGGAGGAAATGCCGGACAACCTCTATTTCCAGACCGCCTGCGAGGGACTGGGCCACGGTCTCGAGGAACAGATCGAGCAGTTCCTGGCCGTACGCCCGGACACCGGGCTGGTGGTCATCGACACCCTGCAAAAGGTGCGCACCGGCGATACCAACGGCAACGTCTACGCCTGCGACTACCGGGACATGAACGCCTTGAAATCCCTGGCCGACCGGCACAACATCGGCATCCTGCTGGTGCACCACCAGCGCAAGGACCAGACCGGCGACCCCTTTGATGACATTTCCGGCTCGGTGGCCCTGATGGGCGGGGCGGACACCAGCTGGGTGCTGCGCCGCCGCCGGATGAGCCAGAACGCCCAGCTGCACGTGACCGGCCGGGACATGGAGAGCCGCGCCCTGGACCTGCGCTGGGAGGACTGCCGCTGGGAACTGGAGCAGGAGGAGACCTCCGAGGAACTGGCCCGCAAGGCCGTGCCCGCCTGTGTGTGGGCGGTAGCTGACTTTGTGAAGCGACAGAAGTGCTGGCAGGGCACCGCTACCGAACTGCTGGCCGCCGCCGCCATCGCCGATGTGCAGCCCAACCAGCTGACCCGCAAGCTGGTGGAGTTCTATCCCACCGACCTGGCGCCCCTGGGCATCCGCTGCGAGAGCCGCCGCACCGCCAGCGCCCGGCAGCTTCGGCTGTGGTATGACGGTGATGACGCGGATGACGACAAATCCGGCACACCCCCGGACGATGGGGGTATCCTGGAAACACCGTCAGCACCGTCATCGTCGTCACGGGAGGCGCTTCGGGGTAACAAGCATGGGCTTTGTGTTGCCACCGGGCAACACTTCGCCAACATGGGGCCAGCCCCAAGCCCCGCGCTCCCGGAGGTGGCCCTGTGAGAACAAGAAACGTGGGCCTCAATGTGCGGGTGAGCCCCGCCGAGAAATATCGAATCCAAACAGCGGCCGGCCGGTGCGGGCTGACCCTGTCGGAATATCTGCGCCAGCGGGCGCTGGGATATACGCCCCGTTTTCATCCGCCCCAAGCCTTCTTTGACAGTCTGGATCGGCTGGAGCACCTCACCGATCAGCTGGCGCAATACGACCCGGCATTTGCCAATGAGTTCCGCCGCTGCCGGGAAGGGCTGCTGGACAGCCTTCTGCGGAAGGAGGATGCCTCTGGCGACCACTAAAATTTGGCCGGTGCGGGACAGCCTGCGCCGGGTGGTGGACTACGCCGCCAACCCGGACAAGACCGAATACAGCGGTCTGGCCCAGGCGCTGCACTACGCGGAGAACGACGCCAAGACCACTTTACAGGAAACAGCCCAGCTGGTGAGCGGCATCCACTGCCGCCCCGAGACCGCATGGGTAGAAATGCGGGCGGTGCAGGAGCGGTTCGGCAAGACCGAGGGG
The DNA here is from genome assembly GCF_944382735.1 of Candidatus Allofournierella merdavium. NCBI lineage: Bacteria > Bacillati > Bacillota > Clostridia > Eubacteriales > Oscillospiraceae > Allofournierella > Candidatus Allofournierella merdavium. The sequence continues at coordinate 15,600 of NZ_CALWND010000011.1, forward strand.
GTGGTGGCGATGCACGCCTACCAGAGCTTCGGGCCTGGGGAGGTGACCCCGGAACAGTGCCACGCCATTGGGGTGGAGCTGGCCCGCCGGGTGTGGGGCGGGCGGTTCCAGGTGCTGGTGGCCACCCATCTGAACACCGACTGCCTGCACAACCACTTCGTCATCAACGCGGTGTCCTATGTGGACGGCAAGAAGTATGAGCAGCGCCGAGATCAATACCGGGAGATGCGCCGAGTGTCCGACCAGCTGTGCCGAGAACATGCCCTCTCGGTGATTCAGCAGCCCGGCAGCAAAAAGCCCCGGCCGCTCTACGAGGGCGAGGGGCAGACCCGGTACGAGGCGATGCGCCGGGCCATCCGTAAGGCTCTGGCCCAGACCAGCACCGAGCGGGACTTTGCCCGGGTGCTGCGGCAGCAGGGGTATCTCTGGCGGCGGGAGGAAGGGCGCAAGTACGCTACCCTCCGTTCGCTGGACGGCGGCCGGGCGGTGCGGGTGTGCCGGCTGGGGGCGGAGTACGACTGGCCCGCCCTGGAGCAGGCGCTGGCCAAAAACCATCTCCGGTACGGTCCCCACTTCTATGATCTGAACTTCAACCCCAAGTACAGCCTGCGGCCCGTGCCGCGCCCCAGGGCAGCCCCGCGCCGCTGCCGCTGCAAAGGCCCGCTGACCGGCCAAAGGAGCAGCCTGTTCCGGCTGTATCTCTATTACTGCTATCAGCTGGGCATCTACCCGAAACGGCCCGCACCCCGGGTGAACTGGCCGGAGATCAACGCCCTGTGGCGGGACATCGACAAGACGCTGGAGGAGCTGCGCCTGACCAGCCAGCGGGGCTTTTCCACGGTGGCGGAGGTAAAGGCCCATCGGGAGGTTCTGGCGGGGCAAATCAACGCCCTTTGCAAAGAGCGGGCGGACTGTGCCCGGCAGCTGCGGTGGAAGGAGCCGCCGCCCGAAGCGGCCCAGCGGCGGACGGAACTGACCCGCCAAATTGCCGCCCTGCGCAAGGAGGACGCAACCGCCAAACGCATCATCGAGAAGGTGGAAAAGACCGCTGCCTGCCGGGAGGAATACCGCCGCCAGCAGGAGCGGGACAAGCCCCGCCCTAAACACCGGGACAAACACCAAACCCGCTAAAACCAAAACGCCCGCGCCGGGCGAACCGGCGCGGGTAATCTGGTGGATGTGTACCCGATCGAGGCACCCATCCTTGTACACTTTTGTGAATAGCTTTCAAACCGGGTTCCGGGTATTCTTGTGTCGGACCCGGAGAATCACCCATCAAACAACCAAAAGGAGGAATGTCCATGGTAGCAGGCCGGTTGGCCGAAAAGAACGGCTACTTTTACATCGTACTCAGTTACAACGGCCCGGACGGCAAACGGGTGCAGAAATGGCAGGGCACCGGGCTGCCGGTGAAGGGCAACAAGAAAAAGGCGGACGAACTGCTGCGGCAGGCCCGCCGGGCCTTCACGCCGCCGATACCAAATCGCCAGGGCGATCTGAGCCCGGATATGCTGTTCAGCGATTACATGCTCTACTGGCTGGAGATTATCCGCTCCTCGGTGCAGCCCACCACCTGGTCGTCCTACTGCTTCAACGTGAAGGACCACATCGTGCCCTACTTCGAGCCCACCGGCCTCACGCTGGGGGGCCTGCAGGCGCGGCACATCCAGAGTTTTTACCTGCACGAGCGGAAATCCTTGAAGAACACCAGCGTATTGAAACTGCACGCGAACCTCCACAAGGCGCTGAAACAGGCAGTAAAGCTGGACCTCATCCCCGGCAACCCGGTGGACAAGGTGGAGCGGCCCAAGGCCGAGCGGTACACGGCCTCCTACTACACCGCCGAGGAGATGGAGCAGCTCTTTGAAGCCGCCCGGGGGCACCGGCTGGAACTCATCATCCAGTTCGCGGCCTTCTACGGGCTGCGGCGGGGCGAGGTGCTGGGCCTGCGGTGGGACGCCATCGACTTCGCGGCGGGCACGCTGACCATCCGCCACACGGTGACCTCCGCCAGCGTGGAGGGGAAACACCAGCTCATCCGGGCGGACCGGGCCAAGACCAAGTCCAGCCTGCGGACCCTGCCGCTGGTGGAGGGCTTCGTCCAGCGGCTGCGGGCGCTGAAGGAGCAGCAAAAGCACAACGAGAAGCTCTGCGGCAACTGCTACAACCAAAAATTCAAGGGCTACCTGTTCGTGGACGAGATGGGCAACCTCATCCTGCCCGACGCAGTGACCGGCAGCTTCGCGCAGCTGTTGAAGGACCACGGCCTGCGGAAGATACGCTTCCACGACCTGCGGCACTCCTGCGCCAGCCTGCTGCTGAAGCAGGGGGTGCCCATGAAGCAGATCCAGGAATGGCTTGGCCACAGCGACATCTCCACCACGGCGAACATCTACGCCCACCTGGATTCCCGGTCAAAGCAGCTCAGCGCCGCCACGATGGAGAAGGCCCTGGCGCTGCCGGAGGAACTGCCGGAGAGCCGGTGGTGAAACGCAAAAGCGCGGAGCCGGAAAGCCCGGCCCCGCGCGGCGGCGCTCATTCGTCTTGCTGAACAGCGTCCTCTATGACCTGCTGCAAAAGTTGGTCGGTCCCCTGGGCCGCCTGTATGGTAGCGATCATCAAAAGATCTATGTCCACACGGGAAAAATCCATCTTATATCCGGCATGACGGCACAGCTGTGATAGAAAAAGACGCTGTGTTCTTCCGTTCCCTTCCCGAAAGGGATGCAGTTCATTGGTCCGCTGATAAAAGTCGGTCAGCTGCTTCACAAACGCCGGCTTCTGCAGCCCGATGAAATACGATTGTTCTTGCAGCCGCCGAAAAACAGCGTGGGCCACTCTGTCAATATCCTTCGCCGGACAGAAGGTCGTTCCTTTCTTTGCCAGGTCGATGGTGCGCACCTGCCCTGCCCACTCGTAAAGATCGGAAAACAGCCAGCGGTGGATCGCCCGGTAATGAGCAAAATCAAAGGTAGCCATCTGGGGATCCGCTTCCCACATGGCCGCCTTCGCCGGTACCACCATTGCCTCGATCTTTGAGAGGGCTTCTTCATCCCGCACATCAAATTTATTGATCAGAACGGACGTACCCTCATAGCACCCATCCTGTGCAGCGTCCACTGTATACGGCATGGTGATCCCTCACTGCTTTTGTTCCAGTAGTTCTTTGACCAGTGTATCCACATCCACTTCGCCGTTCAACAGGCGGCGGCAATTGCGCACCACTTCCGGCGAAACGGAAAAGCCTTCCATCGCAGAGGATACCAAAGCGTTCTTCAGTGCTTCTTCCTTTGTGACCGGTGCCACGGTCACCGCCCCCTTTCTTCGCTAAAAAAGCAGGGGGCAAGGACGATTCCGTCCTTGCCCCCCATCTGGCGGAGCAGCAGGGATTTGAACCCTGGCGGTGCTGTTAACACCCTACGAGATTTCGAGTCACGCCTCTTCGACCACTTGAGTACTGCTCCATATTCAATTTTAACGGCCCATCCTGCGGGCCCTTTGGAAAAATGCAAGATTTCGATGCAAGATACGGGCGGAAAATTTCGACGCACACCCTGCTTTCAGCCCCGTGTGAAGCCAAACCCGGCGGACGAATCCACCAGTGGACCGGGGCCTTTCGAGTGCCGTGGCCCTTGGGCGCCTGGGTACGACCGCTTGTTCGCCGGCTTGCGAACAGGCCATGTTGTATTATAGCAGGTTTGGCGGCCCGCGTCAACGCGAAAGGCGGCGGGAAAAGCGGGGAAGATAGCGAAAAAAATGGCCGGGAAAAGGCGCACAGAACGGTGTGGGCAGGGAGGCGGGCGCTTTTCGGCCCGCGGACCGGATGGGCAAAAGCCGCGGGGCGGGTGAGGAGCCGGGCGCTTTTTCGACCCATGGGGCCGGCGGGACGCGCCCGGCAGAGGCGCGCCGCACCATGCGGGCCGCCCCGCTCCTCCCGCCGGCTCTCCCGACGGGGGCCGTATCCCTTGCCGCGCCCCTGCGCTCAACTTGGCGGACGATGCGCTCATTTGGGTCGTCTCTGCATCGCCTTGTTCGGCCCTTCACCGCCCTCCGCGCCGATGCGTGTGGTCCGGCCGCCCTTTGCGCCGCGTTCATTTTGACCACTGCCGCCGCGCTCAGCCCTGCGCCGGCAGCCTGCCCTCGGCCAGATCTTCCAGGGTGATGCCGTCGAAGTAGTCCGCGATCAGCTTGTCCAGCCCCTGCCACATCGCCCGGGTGGTGCACACCCCCGCCCGGCCGCAGGCCGGCGCGCCCTCGGCCATGCAGGCCACCGGCGCCAGCGTCTTTTCCGTCAGGCGCAGGATGCTGCCCACCGTGTAGTCCTTCGCCGGCTTCGTCAGCCGGTAGCCGCCGTTCTTGCCCCGCTGGCCCTCCACGAACCCCGCTTTGGCCAGCGGCGCGAAGATCGCCTCCAGATACTTCTCCGAAATGCCCTGCCGCGCGCTGATGCGCGCCAGCGGCTGGTATTCCCCCGGCGCGGCCGCCGCCAGCTCCACCATTACCCGCAGCGCGTACCGCCCCTTGCTGGACACCACCATCGCCCTTCGCCTCCCTTTGCCGCCGCTTTTTCGTCTATTATGCCACACCCGCCGCCGGCTTTGCAAGCCGCTTTGGAAAATTTCCTATTGACAAAGTAGGAAATTGAGCGTATCATGAGGGCATAAACCTACAAGGTTTATAGGTTTTATTCTGAAAAAAGGAGTTTCATCCTATGATCTACGCAGACAACGCGGCCACCACGCCCGTCTCGCCGGCGGCGCGGGAGGCCATGATCGACGCCATGGACAGGCTGTGGGGCAACCCCTCCAGTCTGTACAGCTTCGGCCAGAAGGCCGAGGAGGCGCTGAGCGACGCCCGCGCCCGGGTGGCCGGGTGTCTGGGGGCCGAAGCGGGGGAGATCATCTTCACCTCCGGCGGCAGCGAAGCGGACAACCAGGCCCTGCGCAGCGCCGCGGCCCTGGGGGCCAAAAAGGGCAAACGCCACCTGATCAGCACTGCCTTTGAGCACCACGCCATCCTGCACACGCTGGACGCGCTGCGGGAGGAGGGCTTTGAGGTGACCCTGCTGCCGGTGCACGAGGACGGCCTGGTGCGGCCGGAGGAGCTGGCCGCGGCCCTGCGGCCGGATACGGCGCTGGTGAGCGTGATGTTTGCCAACAACGAGATCGGCACCATCCAGCCCATCGCCGAGCTGGGGGCCATCTGCCGGGCCGCCGGCGTGCTGTTCCACACCGACGCGGTGCAGGCGGCGGGGCATCTGGCCATCGACGTGAAGGCGATGAACATCGACATGCTCAGCCTTTCCGGCCACAAGTTCCACGGCCCCAAGGGGGTGGGCGCTTTATATGTGCGCAAGGGCGTGCCGGTGGTGCCGCTGATCCGGGGCGGGGCCCAGGAGCGCCGCCGCCGGGCGGGCACCGAGAACCTGCCCGCCATCGCGGGCATGGCCGCCGCGCTGGAGGAGGCCTGCGCCCATCTGGAGGAGAACGGCGCGAAGGTGAGCGCGCTGCGGGACAGGCTGATCGCCGGGCTTTCGGCCATTCCCCACGCGGCGCTGAACGGGGCGGCCTCGCCGCGCCTTGCGGGCAACGTGAACTTCTGCTTTGAGGGCATCGAGGGGGAGAGCCTGTTGCTGATGCTGGACGACGCGGGCATCGCCGCCTCCAGCGGCTCGGCCTGCACCTCCGGCTCGCTGGACCCCAGCCATGTGCTGCTGGCCATCGGGCGGCCCCACGAGGTAGCCCACGGCTCGTTGCGCCTTTCTTTGAGCGAGGCGAACACCGACGAGGATGTGGACCACATCCTGAAAGAAGTTCCCCGGGTGGTAGAGTACCTGCGGGCCTGCAGCCCGGTGTGGGACGAACTGCAAAAAGGAGAGAGAGACTATGTTATACTCTGAAAAAGTGATGGACCACTTCCGCAATCCCCGGAACATGGGCAAGATGGAGGACGCCGACGCGGTGGGCGAGGTGGGCAACGCCAAGTGCGGCGACATCATGCGGATGTACCTGAAGGTGAAGAACGGCGTCATTGAGGACGCCTCCTTCATCACCTTCGGCTGCGGGTCGGCCATCGCCACCAGCAGCATGGCCACCGAGATGATCAAGGGCAAGCCCCTCTCGGAGGCGCTGGAGCTTTCGAACAAGGCGGTGGTGGAGGCGCTGGACGGCCTGCCCGCCCACAAGATCCACTGCTCGGTGCTGGCGGAGGAGGCGGTGAAGGCCGCCGTGAAGGACTACTACGACCGCCAGGGCGTCAGTTACGACGCGGCCGCCTTCTGTACCGGCGACTGCGGCTGCTGCCACGCCCACGAGTGATATCCCCCCCAAAAAAAGCAAGCAAACAGGCCGCCGGCCGTGGTTTTCCACGGCCGGCGGCCTGTTTTGCCCCGGAGGGCTGTTTCGGGAGAGAGAAGGAAACGCGTTATTTGCCGCCCTGCGAAGCCTCGTCGGCGCGCAGCATGCGGTAGAGCACATACAGCACCAGCACGCAGATGAAGATCATGGGGAAGCCGGTGAGGACGCTGGCCGTCTGCATGGTCTCCAGCCCGCCGATGCGGGTGAGGGCGAAGGCCAGCACCACAAACACCACCGCCCAGAGGATGCGGTTCCAGCGGGGCGGCTGCTCATCCCCCCGCAGTCGCCGGGTGGTGGCCGAGGCGAGGATGAAGGCGGAGGAGTCGATGGTGGTGGCCATGAACACCACAGCCACCACCGCGAAGGCGATGGCCGCCACCCCCGGCAGGGGCATGGTGTCCAGCACGGCGATGAGGGCCGCGTCCTTGCCCTGGCTTTCCAGGATGGCCACCAGGTCCACCCGGCCGCTGCGCTGCAGGTCCAGCGCGTAGCAGCCCAGCACCGAGAAGCTGAGCACGCAGCCCAGCGAGCCGTAGCCGACCATGCCCAGCACCACCTTGCGGATGGTGCGCCCCCGGGAGATGCGGGCGGTGAACAGGGCCATGATGGGAATGTAGGACAGCCACCACCCCCAGTAGAACACCGTCCAGTCCTGAGGGAAGCCGCTCTGGCGGAAGGGGTCGGTGTAGGTGCTCATGCGGAAGAAATTGTTCAGATACAGCCCGATGCTGTTCAGTTCCACGTCCAGCACCCGGGGGATGCCGGTGAGCACCATCACAAAAAGAACGAAGAGCACCGCCAGGTAGATGTTGATGTTGCTCAGCACCTTGATGCCCTTGTCCAGCCCGCGGTAGACGCTGGTGGAGAAGATGGCGAACCAGAGCACCAGCACCCCCACCAGCAGCCGGGTGTCGTTGGGGATGCCCAGCGTTTTGCTCAGCAGCTGGCAGATCAGCGGCGCGCCCAGGCCCATGGAGGTGCCGATGCCCCCCAGCACGGCGAACACCGTGAACACGTCGATGGCCCGGGCCACCCAGCCCTTTGCCCACCGGACCTGGCCGCACACGTCCCCCAGCCGCACCGACTCGCCCCCCCGCACGAACAGCTGGTAGGCGATGGCGATGCTGGCGGGCACATAGAACAGCCAGGCGCTGGGGCCCCAGTGGAACTGGCCGTACATATGGGCGTACTCGTAGGCCTCGTCGGACAGCGGCTCCACCCCGAAGGGCGTCTGGGTGAGATAATAGATCGGCTCCAGAAAGGAGAAGATCATCAGGGAACTGGCGATGCCGGTGCAGAACATCATCGACATCCAGCTAAAGTCGTCGTATTCGGGTTTCTCCCCCGGCCGGCCCAGCACCACCTTTCCGAAGCGGCCGAAGGCCAGCCAGGCGAGAAACACGATCAGCACCAGGTGTGTGGCAATGTACAAAAAGCCCCACTCGTGGGTCATGGTCGACAGCAGGGCGTTCACCGCCGCGGCACATTGTTCGGGCGCGGCCAGCAGCACCAGCAGGATCGCCGCGATCACCGCGACGGACACGAAAAAGACCGGTTTTTCCAGTGTTTCGATTGCTTTTTTCAGTTTGCTCACCTTCCTGTGGGTCGTGCGCCCGGCAGCCGCCGGGCGCGGGCGTCGCTCAGCGGTAGGACCGCTGCAGGATCTCCATCACCCGCTCGCGGGTGATGGGACGCGGCTCGATCTCGAACAGCTCGCCGGCGATCTCCAGCGCGTTGGTGCAGAACACCTCCAGTTCCTCGGGGCCGATGCCGTAGTCGGACATGCGCAGCGCCTCCACGCCGCAGGCCTTCTCCATCTCATAGAGGGTGGGCAGCAGGCGGTCGGCGGTGGCGGTGGGGTCGCCGGTGAGCGCCTGGGCCATCCGGGCGTAGCGCTCGGGGATCACATCCACAAAGCTGCTGAAATACTCGTTGGCGATCATCAGCAGCGCGGCGCCGTGGGGCAGGTTGTCGTGGTAGGCGCCCATCGCCTGGGCGATGGAGTGGTTGGAGGTGCAGTTGGACAGCGACTCCACCACCCCCGAACAGGTGCTGGCCAGGGCCACGGCCTCCCGGGCCTGCAGGTCGGCCCCGTTTTGCACCACCCGCACCAGGTTCTTCCCCAGCAGCGAGATGCTGCGCAGGGCGAACACGTCGCTGATGGGGGTGGCCACGGTGGCGATGTAGCCCTCCATCGCGTGAAACAGCGCGTCGAAGCCCTGGAAGGCGGTGAGCCGGGGCGGCACCGACACCATGAGCTCCGGGTCCACAAAGGAGACGACGGGGAACATCTCCGGCGCGCCGAAGCCCACCTTCTCGTTGGTCTCCTCCTTGGTGACCACCACCCAGGGGTCCGCCTCGGTGCCGGTGCCGGCGGTGGTGGGCACCGCGATCACCGGCAGGGGCTTTTGGGCGATGGGCTTGCCCGCGCCGGAACCGGTGGCGATGTAGTCCCAGAAATCGCCGCCGTTGGCTGCCAGCAGCGCGATGGACTTGGCCGAGTCGATGCTGCTGCCGCCGCCGAAGCCCAGCACAAAGTCGCAGTTCTCCTGGCGGCACAGGAGGGCGGCCTCCTCCACCTGGCGCTTGCCGGGGTTGGGATGGACCTTGTTGTAGACGACGCTCTCCGCGCCGGCCTTGGCCAGCAGCCGCTGGAGACGGGCCAGATGGCCGTTGTCCACGATCCACGCGTCCGGCGTGATGACGATCATCGCCTTTTTGCCGGGCAGCTTGATCTCGCCCAGCTTCTCCAGACAGCCGCCGCCGAAATAAATGTGCGTCGGAATGAAAAATTCGTGCTGCACACAAACACCTCTTTCAAAGAATTTTGCGAGCGGGGCTCACGCCTTGCCGGCGCTGCCGCACATATCCATCAGTTTTTCGATCTCGCCGGCCAGCACCCGGGTGGCGCGGCCCATGCACTCCTCCATGGTCTCGCCGCAGTTGTCCCGCACGCAGTCCATGTAGACGTTGTAAAGCTGGGTGTAGTAGTTCACCTTGCAGATGCCCATGGTCACCGCCCTGCGCACGTCCGCCTCCGGGATGCCCGACGCGCCGTGGAGCACCAGCGGCACGCCGCACACGTCGTGCAGCCGGGCCAGCAGCTCGAAGTCCAGCTTGGGGGCGCCCTTGTGCACGCCGTGGCTGCCGTGGAAGTTGCCGATGGACACGGCAATGGCGTCCGCGCCGGTCTTTTCCAGAAAGTCCCGCAGCTGCTCGGGGTCGCTCTTGACGATCTCAAAGTCGCCGCCGCCCCCCTCGGCGCCGCCCACGCGGCCCACCTCGGCCTCCAGGGTGCCCCCCGCGCCGGCGGCCCGGCGCAGCCGCCGGGTGACGGTCACGTTGTCCTCGTAGGAGCCGGCCGACCCGTCGTACATGATGGAGGAAAAGCCCCCGGCCAGCGCGCCCATGCACTCCTCCTCGCTCATGCCGTGGTCCAGGTGGATGGCGAAGGGCACCTCGGCAAAGCGGGCGCCAAAGCAGCGGATGAGCCCGGCCAGATCGGCGTAGGTGATCATCTGGGGTTCCATCTCCGACCAGGCGGACTGGATGATCACCGGCGAGCGGGCGGCGCGGGCGGCCTGGAAGCAGGCCAGCACCGACTCCATGTTGCTCACGCAGATGGCGGGCACGGCATATTTTCCCTCCCAGGCCCCGGCCAGGAGGTCTTTCATCTTCTGTTCCATTGTGGTGTTCTCCTCGTATCGCCCGTCGCCCTCACAGCTTGGGGAAAGCGGTGCAGTCGGTGGGCAGCATCCAGGTCTTCTTCATCTCCTCGCTGGCCATGCGGCAGACGTCCAGCACGATGCCGGAGCTCTCCTGGATGGTGGACAGGGTGCCCACGATGGGCTTGAAGATCTTGTAGCCCTTCTTTTCCAGAATGTCCCACACGTCGTTGTAGAAGATGAGCAGTTCCATCATGGTGGTGCCGCCGGTGCCGTTGACGATGAAGCTCAGTTCGTCGCCGGGCACGAAGGGCTTGTCGTTGAGGATCATCTCCAGCACCTTCTCCGCCAGCTCCCGGGAGGTGCACATGGGGATGTTGTCGGCGCCCGCCTCGCCGTGGCCGCCGGCGCCCAGGGTGATCTCGTCGTCGGGCAGATCGTACATCACGTCGCCGGTGGAGGGGGAGGTGCCGGGGCGGATGCCGATGGTGATGGCGCGCACGTTGTCCAGCACGAAATCGCCGAAGGCGATCACCTCGTCCAGGCTGTGGCCCAGCCCGGCGTAGCCGCTGATCATCTTGGTCTCGAACAGGGCCACGCCCATGCGGCGGTCCTCACGGCGGCCGGTGTAGGGGTCGGCCACGTTGGTACCGCCCAGCAGGATGCCCTTGGCCTTGACGCCGTCCTCCTCGGCCATCTCCAGCGCCATCTTGGCGTTGAGCACGTCGCCCGCGCAGTTGCTGATGAGGATGAGGCTGCCGGCGCCGGTGTCGGCGGCCTTGAGGGCTTCGTAGATGGGGAAGGGCCCGGGGGCGGCGAACAGGCCGCCGATGGCCTGGGCGTCCATGTAGTTGCTGCCCAGGTAGCCGATGGCGTCGGGCTCGTGGCCGGCGCCGTAGCCCATGATGATGCCCACCTTGCCCTGGTCCAGGCGGTTGCGCACCAGCACCTGGGTGCCGGGGATCTGGTGGATGCGGTCCTGCTGGTAGCGGACATAGCCGGAGATGGTCTGCTGCACGATATCTTCCTGCCGGTTGATGATCTTTTTCGCCTTAGGCATTGCGGTTCAACTTCCTTTCTTTTTTCGCGTTACGCGTTCACAAAGTCGGAGATGGTCTGGAGCATCAGGTGCAGGCTGGTGGCGCCGGCGTCCTGGTGGCCGACGGATTTCTCCCGCAAAAAGTGGGAGCGGCCCATCTTGGCCTGCATGGGGATGGTGGCCTTCACACCCTCCCCGGCGGCTTTGGCGGCCGCCTGGGCGATCTGGCCCAGGGTGGCCTCGCCGGCGTCGGCGGCGGCCTTGGCGGCGGGCACCAGCGCGTCCACCAGGGTCTTGTCGCCGGGGGCCGCGCCGCCCAGCGCCATCACCTTGTCCGCCGCGTTTTTCAGGCCGGCGGCGTACTCCCCGGCGCCCAGTTCGCCGCTGTCGCGGGCGGCCTTGCCCAGCTCGCTGACTACGGTGGAGAAGATGGGCCCGATGGCCCCGCCGATGCTGGCCAGCATGGCGCGGCTGTAGGCCTTGAAGCAGTCGTACACCGACGCGCCCTCGGTCAGCGCGCCGGCGGCCTCCAGGCCGGCCTTGGTGCCCCGGGCCATGCTCTCGCCATGATCGCCGTCGCCGATGGCGCGGTCGAAGGCGCACAGCTCGTCCTTGTGGGCCTCGAAGGCCTGGGTGATCGCGCCGAGAAGCTGGCGCACGTTTTCCTGGGTAATGCTGTTCATCTCTGTCTTCCTTTCCACGGCCCGGCGGGCCGATTGCCAAATACCAAAAAACCGTTTATGATAATAACGTAACCTTTTTTCAAACAGATCGGAGTGCGACCATGGATGATCTTTCCAACAAGCTGACCATCGGGCAGTTCGCCCGTTTCAACAACGTGTCGGAGCAGACCCTGCGCTACTACGACCAGATCGGCCTGCTGCGGCCCACCTCCTTCAATGAGAAGACCGGCTACCGCTACTACCACATCTCCCAGTGCGCCCAGCTGGACCTGATCGCCCACATGAAAAGCCTGGGCATCTCGCTGAAGGAGATCCGCCAGTATATCCAGACAGAGGACACCGCCTGGCTGGTGGAACGGCTCCAGGCCATCCACAGCGACAACGCCCAGACCCTCGCGCTGCTGCAGAACACCCAGGCGGTGATCGAGCGCAAGCTGATGGAGTATCAGTCCCGGCCGGTGCTGCCCCGGGAGGGCACCCCCTATCTGGAGGTGATCCCCAGCCGCACCATCTACAAGTACGACACCCACATCAACTACTACTACAACGAGGACTCCATCTCCAACTACGAGTACATGCTGCGGGAGTTCAAAAACAACATCCTCAAGCAGGACCTGCCCAGCGTCTACTTTTACAACGTGAGCAGCATCATGCGGCAGGAGAACCTGCTGGCAGGGAATTTCATCACCACCGAGCTGTTCGTGTTTGTGAGCGACGCCGACCGGGACCGGTTCGACGCCTGCGAGACAGTGCCCGCCCACACCTTTCTGTGCATGGTGTGCAGCGACAGCAGCCGGGAGATCGACTATATCAACCGGATGCTGGAGGAGATCCGCCGCATGGATTACACCGTCTGCGGCGACTACATCTGCGAGGTGGTGAGCGAGTTCCTCAGCACGCGGGAGGGGGCCCGGGACATGACGCTCAAGCTTCAGATCCCCGTCTCCCGCGGCTGAGGGAAGGCCGGGCTCAGGCGGCGGCCGCCTTTTTGCCCTGGGCCTTGATGCGCACCAGCAGCGCGATGCCGCTGAACGCCATCAGCGCGCAGCCGAAGATGGCCAGGTACCAGATGCGGTGGTAGGCCGCCACCGGCTCCAGGGTCTCCTGCCAGCGGCCGATCACGGTGTAGATCCAGGTGTCGGAGGAGTAGCCGATCAGCGAGACCACGCCGGTCATGGTGCCGAAGAACTTGGGGTCCACGCCGGTCTCACCGGTGCAGGCGAAGTTCTGGGCCTTGCCCAGCAGCGCGAAGAAGCTGAGCACCACTGCCAGCACCATCAGGAAGGGCAGCACGGCGGGGTTGGCCGGCATGAGCAGGGTGATCACCAGCCCCACGGCGGACAGCGCCCCCGCCACCACGCACAGCCGGGTGGGCGAGCTCTTGAGGATGGCCGTGGACATGAACACCACCGACAGAGGGCCCGCGGCGATCTTCATCACCTGGTTGCGGATGATGCTGAAGTAGGAGGCCGTGGTCATATCCATGGCGTAGATGTCCACCAGGTAGGACTGGGTGTAGGTCAGGCAGGAGTAGACGATGTAGGAGCCCATGACGATGAAGCTGGCGATGTAGGTCATGGGGTTTTTCAGAACGCTGAGCAGAACGCCCTTCTGGGGGGCCTTCTTCTCCTCTTTTTCCGGCTTCAGGCCCAGCTCGTTCTCGTGGAGGGTGCGGGCGGGAATGAACAGGTAGGAGGTGATGGCCAGCACCACGCCCCAGATGGCGTAGACGATCCAGACGGCCCGCAGGCTGTCGGGGTTGTTCTCCGCGCCCATGCGGCTGAACACCATGGTGCTGCTGAGGGTGGCCAGGAAGGCGCCCACGCCCTCAAAGGAGCTCACCATGGGCAGGATCTTGCCCTGTTCCTGCTGGGTGCCCAGCAGAGCGGCCACCTTGGCCACGGGGCTCCAAAGCAGGGCGATGGTGGTGACCACCCACAGGGCCTCCACCGCCAGCGCAACCCAGAAGGGAGGATAGGCCGCCATGATGACGCAGCCCACGGCGGTGCCCAGCAGCGACACCACGATCAGCGAGCGGCAGGAGAACTTGTCCGCGCTGACGCCGCCGATCACATAGAAGATGAGCGCCGCGGTGCCGTAGACGCTGAGCATCAGGCCCAGCTGGGTGTCGGTGTAGCCCACGATGCTGGTGAGCTGCTCATGATAGGTATAGCGGATATAGGGCGGCTCGTAGGAGAATCCCCACGTCAGGCCCAGGAACATAACGATCAACCAGCGGTTGACCCTGATCTTTGCCGATGAAAGATCCATTGCTTCATACCCCTTTCTCTTTTGAAAATCCTTGACGGCAGCCCGGCGCCGCTCCACCTCCTTCTGGCTCCGCTGCCTCTCAACATGCCTTCATTGTATTCCTTGCAGTAACTGAAGGGTCAAGGCGCGGCGGTCAGAAAACCCTTGGCAACAAAGACAAAAATTGGAATGATATTTTCATCACAATTCCAGTTTCACCGCCCGTTCCTCCGGTGGTTTCGCCAAATTTCTTTCACCATTTCCGCAAAGTCTTTGGCTACTGAAAGGTTTCGGTCCGCCCCGGCGCAATACACAGCAAAGGGCCGCCGGCCGTGGTTTTCCACGGCCGGCGGCCCTTTGCTGTATGCAGTTTTAAAAGTTCCGGTATTCCTCCAGCTTCGCCCGGGCGCTCTTCAGCTGGGCGTCCACGCTCTCGGGGGCGGGGCCGCCGAAGCTGCGGCGCAGCGCGCAGCAGGCGGACAGGTCGATGGCGGCATACACGTCCTCCTCAAAAAGGGGGCTCATGGCCCGGTACTGGGCCAGGGGCAGGGTGTCCAGCGTGAGGCCCCCCTTGATGCACATGGCCACCAGCTGACCGGTGAGTTTGTAGGCGTCCCGGAAGGGCATGCCCTTTTTGGTGAGGTAATCGGCGCAGTCGGTGGCGTTGATGAAGCCCCCGGAGGCCGCCTTGCGCAGGTTGTCCGGCAGCACCTTCATGGTGTCGATGAGGGGGGCCAGGGTAGTCAGGCAGAGGTCCAGGGTATCCACCGCGTCGAAGATGGCCTCCTTGTCCTCCTGCATGTCCTTGTTGTAGGCCAGGGGCAGGCCCTTCATCATCATCAGAAGGGTGGTCAGGTCGCCGCACACCCGCCCCGTCTTGCCCCGGATGAGCTCGGTGACGTCGGGGTTTTTCTTCTGGGGCATGATGGAGGAGCCGGTGGTGAAGGCGTCGTCCAGCTCGATGAACTTGAACTCCCAGCTGCACCAGAGGATGATCTCCTCCGACAGGCGGGACAGGTGCACCATGCACAAAGCGATGTCCGCCGCCAGTTCGACGCAGAAATCCCGGTCGGACACGCCGTCCAGGCTGTTCTCGCAGGGGCCGGCAAAGCCCAGGGCCGCGGCGGTGGCCGCCCGGTCGATGGGGTAGGTGGTGCCCGCCAGCGCCCCGCAGCCCAGGGGGCTGTAGTTCATCCGCCTTTTCCAGTCCGCCAGGCGGTCCATGTCCCGCAGCATCATCTGCACATAGGCCAGCAGATGATGGCCGAAGGTCACCGGCTGGGCCCGCTGCAGGTGAGTGTAGCCGGGCATCACGTCCGCCGCGTGGGCGGCGGCCTGCTTCAGCAGCGCGTCGCACAGGGCGGCCATCTTTTCGTTCAGGCCGCCGGCCGCCTCCCGCAGCCACAGGCGCAGGTCCACCGCCACCTGGTCGTTGCGGCTGCGGCCGGTGTGCAGCCGCTTGCCCGCGTCGCCGATGCGCTTTGTCAGTTCGCCCTCCACAAAGGTGTGGATGTCCTCGGCGGCGGGATCGATGGCCAGCACCCCGCTCTCCAGGTCGGCCAGGATGCCCTCCAGCCCCGCCTGGATGGCCGCGCCGTCCGCCTCCGGGATGATGCCCTGGCCGGTGAGCATGGCCGCGTGGGCCATGCTGCCGGTGATGTCCTGGCGGGCCATGCGGGCGTCGAACCGGATGGAGGAGTTGAAATTGTTTACGCGGCTGTCCACCGCTTTGGTGAACCGCCCCTGCCACAGCTGCATGGTCGTGTCTCCTTCGCGCTTACTTGTTCCAGTTTTTCGACAGCTTCGCCCGCTCCTTGATGGACAGGCCGAACAGGTTGATGAAGCCGGCGGCGTCCGCCTGGTCATAGTCGTCGTCCTCGCCGAAGCTGGCGGTCTGCTCGTCGTAGAGGGTATAGGGGGAGGTGAGGGAAGCGGGGGTGATGTTGCCCTTGTAGAGCTTGAGCTTCACGTCGCCGGTGACGGTGGCCTGGGTGGAGTTTACAAAGGCGTCCAGCGCCTCCCGCAGGGGGGTGAACCACTGGCCGTTGTAGACAAGATCGGCGTACTTCTGGGCCACCACGGCCTTGAAGTGGCTGGTCTCCTTGTCCAGGGTGATGCTCTCCAGCAGGTCGTGGGCGGCGTAGAGGATGGTGCCGCCGGGGGTCTCATAGACGCCGCGGCTCTTCATGCCCACCAGCCGGTTCTCCACGATGTCCAGGATGCCGATGCCGTTTTTGCCGCCCAGTTCGTTGAGTTTCTCCAGCAGGGCCACGCTGTCCAGCGCCTCGCCGTCCACCGCGGCGGGCACCCCCTTCTCAAAGTGGATGGTCACATAGGTGGCCTCGTCCGGCGCCTGCTCAGGGGCCACCCCCATCTCCAGAAAGCCGGGGCGCAGCAGCGGCGCCTCGTTGGCGGGGTCCTCCAGGTCCAGCCCCTCGTGGGACAGATGCCACAGGTTCTTGTCCTTGGAATAGTTGGTCTCCCGGCTGATCTTCAGCGGGATGTCATGGGCCTCGGCATACTCGATCTCCTCTTCGCGGCTCTTGATGTCCCACTCGCGCCAGGGGGCGATCACCGCCATCTGGGGGGCGAAGGCCTTGATGGCCAGTTCAAAGCGCACCTGGTCGTTGCCCTTGCCGGTGCAGCCGTGGCAGATGGCCCCGGCTCCCTCCGCCAGGGCGATCTCCACCAGGCGCTTGGCCAGGGGCGGCCGGGCAAAGCTGGTGCCCAGCAGGTAGGTCTCGTACTTCGCGCCCGCCTTCAGGGTGGGCCAGATGTAGTCCTCCACAAAGATCTTTTTCAGGTCCTCCACATAGACCTTGGACGCGCCGGAGGCCAGGGCCTTCTCCTCCAGGCCCTCCAGCTCGCTGCCCTGGCCCACGTCGCCGGCCACCGCGATGACCTCGCAGCCGTAGTTCTCCTTCAGCCAGGGGATGATGATGGAGGTGTCCAACCCGCCGGAGTAGGACAGGACCACCTTGTCGTATTTCTTTTTCATGGTGTTTCGTCTCCTTTTCTGCGGGCCGCAGCCCCGGTTTTTCTTGCAGAATTTTGAATAAATATTCAGGTGTTAGGGCTTATTATACCGCCGCAAAGGGGAAAGTCAAGGGGGCCGTTTGTGTTTTTTTGCATCTGATGTAAAAAAAAGAGGCCCGCCGGGGCGGGTCTCTTTTGGGCGTTTTGTCAAAAAGGGCGTTTTTTCCCGCCGGGGCGAAGCGCAAAGGCCCCCCGGCGGGGCGGCGCCGGGCTCACCGCCCGGCGACGGCCCGCCAGTTCGCCCCCAGGCGGACGGCGGCCAGGATCTCCTCCAGCCGGCCGGCGGGCAGCGGCGCGGGGGGCGCGGCGGGGGCGGCGTCCCGCTGGCCGGGGGCGGTGAGGTCCAGCAGCCAGTAGCTGACCCCCTGCCAGCCGTTTTTGTAGCCGCTGCACGCCTGCCGCCCCTCGCAGACGAAGCCGAAGGCGATGTGGAAAGCCTCGCTGTCCGGGTTGGGGTCGGCCAGCACGGCGTAGGCGTTGCGGTAGCCCTGTTCGGCCAGGGCCGCCAGCAGGCCGTGGTAGAGCATGCTGCCCAGGCCCAGCCGCCGGGCGGCGGGGGCCAGGTAGATGGTGGTCTCGGTGTCCCAGGCGTAGGCGTCGCAGCCGTAGCGCCAGGGGTGGGCGCAGGCGTAGCCCAGCGGCTCGCCCAGGGCGTTCTGTGCCAGGATGAAGGGCAGGGCGCGGCGGATGGAGGCGATGGAGCGGCGCTGCTGGGCCTCGGTGGGGGATTCGTACAAAAAGGTGGCGGTGCTGTTTTTGACGTACCAGTCGAAAATTTGCAGCACCCCGGCCGCGTCGGCGGGCCTTGCCGGGCGCAGCACCACAAAGCGGGCGGGGTCGAAGCCGGCGGCCAGGGCCTCCTTTTCGGCCTTGGGCAGCTTTTTCACCGCCGCCTCCCGGCGCAGCGCGGCGCCCTTGTCGGGCAGAGCCTCGGCCCAGGCCAGGCCCTGCGCCCCGAAGGCCCGGGTGTATTTGGCGCCCCGGCCGCTCTGGTGGGCGGCCAGCCGCCGGGGCAGGTCGCTGGTCCAGCCGGTGTAGAGGGCGCCCCCCTGGCAGCGCACCATGTAGACATAGCACACGGGCATACGGCCGCCCCCCTTCAGCCCCGGCCGTCCGCGATGCGGCAGGCGGCGAGGGCGCTCTCTTTGGTGTCGGCGGTGATCATGAAGCGGCTGGCGTGGCAAAAGCGCAGGTCGGCAATGCCGCTGCGCCTTGCCAGCTCCTGAGGGGGCTGGCCCGCCCAGGCGGCGGGGAAGGGCCGCTTGGGCCGCCGGGTGAGCCGGTCGTTGACGCACTGGGCCGCCCAGCCGCCCCGCTGGCTGGGGTAGACCACAAAGCGGGCGTCGGTGCGGTAGAGGGCGTTCTTCCAGGGGGCGTAGCGGGGCAGCACCACCACCCCGTCCTCCATCTTTTCCAGCGCCCGCTTCACCAGCGCGTCCGCACGGTTCACCGCGTTGGCCCCGTCGATGCAGTTTTGCAGGATGACCTGGGCGAAGTCCACCGCCCGGGCAAAGCAGGCGTCGGGGTCGTCCTTCGAGTCCCACAGGGGGTTGAAGCCGCCGATGGCGTCCGCCAGCAGGCAGTCCTCGCCGGTGTTGTCGTTCAGGTCCAGCGGCTGCACAAAGTTCTCGTCCACCAGCCGGGCCTGGTGCTCGCCCACCAGCTGCGGGCCGAACACCTTCCAGAGCAGGCCGAAGGCCGCGTAGGGCACCCCGTTGGGCCGCAGGGGCCGGTCGGCGTCATGGTGGTCGAACATGCCGCCGCCGATGTCGTAGACGATGCCGTCGAAGTGTTCCGGCACCTCAAAGCCCCGCTGCACCGCAAAATCCGGGCGCAGGATGCGCAGCAGCGCGGTGGCGAACACGTCGTCCGCGTGAAATTTTCCCCCGTGGGTGAAGCCTCTGGCCGGCACCTTCATGAAAATGGTCTCTCCTTCTGTGGCTGGTTTTCCATTCAGTATAGCACATTTCCCGGGCAAAAAACAGCGGCCCGGCCCATATATATAAAGGTAGCCCGCCGCCCCTGGCAGAATGTTCCGCCCCCCTTTTACAGAACGTTCATACCAGCGCCCGGCCCTTTGTGCTATAATGGGCTGTAGATCGACACCGTTCGCGCCATACGGCGCACAGAGAGGGGGACGTTTGGATGAAAACGCGATACAGACAGCGGCGGGCGCTGGCCCTGGTGCTGGCGCTGGCGGCCCTGGCGGCGCTGGCGGCCCTGGCGTGGCTGCTGGTGGCGCTGGTGCGGGGCATCGGCTCGCTGGCGGGCCCGGACATGCGCGGCCTTTCGGACGTGCGGGCGGTGGTGCTGGGCGAGGACTGGAACAGTTATTTCTCCACCGCCCGCACCACCGAGGAGCAGCAGGCCTACCTGGAGAGCACGCTGGACGAGGCGGCGAACCTGGGGGCCAACACGGTGCTGTTCACCGGCCGGGTGGACGGCGACCCGGCCCAGGTGCTCTTCCGGGTGAAGGGCAAGGACCTGCCGGTGGCCACCGCCGCGGCGGTGACCGACAACGACCGGTTCCTCTCCAGATTCGACCCGGTGGGCTACCTGATCAAGCAGGCGGACGCCCGGGGGATGCAGGCGGCGCTGCTGGCCACCGGCGACGACGGCGGGCTGCTGACCGCCGGGGCGGCCCTGCCCGAATGGCTGCAAACGGCCGCGGCGAAGGAAAAGCTGGCCCTCTACGGCCTGGACGCGGCCAGCGCCGCTGCCCTGGACGGGGCGAAGGCTGCCGCCGAGGCCGCGGCCGCCGAGACGGGCCAGGCGGCACAGACGAGCATGCCCCTGCTGACCTATGTGGGGCTCACCGAGGGCAGCGGGGCCCCGGCGCTGCTGCGCAAGGACGACGACCCCGCCCTGCTGGCGGCGGCCTATCAGCTGGAGGCCGGCCGCGGCCTGGTGCTGGGCGAACTGGGCAGCCTGCTGGCGGACGGCGCCGACGCCGCCGTGACCCTGCGGTATCTGCAGGGGGACGCGCTGCCCGACGTGCTGGCCAAGGAGGTGCCCCGCGCCCTGTCCATCGTCTCGCCCGACCCGGCGGTGACGCTCTACTCCGAAAACGTCTACCTCATCGGCACCTCTGACCCGGAGCAGCCCCTGACGGTGAACGGGCAGACGGTGGAGCGCACCGGCGACATGGGGGTGTGGGGCCTGCTGGTGCCCCTGAACATGGGCGCCAACGACATCACCGCCGTGCAGGGCGACGCCACCGTCACCATCACCGTGACCCGCTCCTCCTACACCGGCGGCGGCTCCGGCGCGGCCCGGCCGGACGGCAGCGTTGCCGCCGCCCCCGGCCAGAAGCTGCGCATCACCGAGCCGCTGGCCAGCCTGCTGGAGGACTACACCAACAGCGACTCCATCCTGATGACCGCCTACGAGGGGGCGGTGGCCACGGTGAAAAAGAGCGTGTCCTTCGTGCGCTCGAACCGGCGCACCTACGCCTACCAGCTGGAGAACGGCGGCTACATCCTGGCCAAGGACTGCGAACTGCTGGACGCCTCCACCCCCGACGCGGCCTTCACCGGTGTGGAGCGCACCACCGAGGGCAACATGGAGGTGTTCACCTTCACCGGCGCCGGCACCCCCCTCTACACCCACACCTGGGAGGGCAATGAGCTGACCGTCACCTTCCTGTCCGCCTCCTTCAGCGGCCAGATGCCCGCCGACCTGGGCTTCGGCGGGGCCACCGTCACCGCCGAGGCCACCGAAGCGGGGGGCTTCTCGCTGCACTTCGTCTTCAACGACGTGGACCCCCTCTGGGGCTACCATGTGCGCTACACCGCCGACGGCACCGCCCAGCTGCTGCTGAAGCACCAGCCCGAGCGCTCGGACGCCGACACCGGCCCCCTCACCGGGGTGACGGTGATGCTGGACCCCGGCCACGGGGACACCGACACCGGCGCGGTGGGGGTGCCGGAGGGGGACTTCCCCCAGGAGAAGGACCTGAACCTGGCGGAGGCCCTGGCGGCCAAATACCGGCTGGAACAGCTGGGGGCCACCGTGCTGATGACCCGCACCGACGACTCCTTCCCCAGCCTGGGCGACCGGATCAAGGCGCTGAACGACGCCGCGCCCGACTTCTTCATCTCGGTGCACCACAACAGCACCAACCTGGACAAGGAAACCGACGATCTGGTGGGCACCGAGTGCTACTGGTTCTACACCGAGGGCCGGCCCCTGGCCGAGGCCCTGGTAAACCGGATGTGCGCCGCCACCGGCCGCAAGGCCCGGGGGGTGTTCTACAACTACTTCTACGTCACCCGCTCCAACCTGTGCCCGGCGGTGCTGCTGGAGACCGGCTTTGTGAGCAGCCCCACCGAGTACCAGAGCTGCGCCGGCGACCTGGGCCTGTGGGCCGAGGGCGGCGCCATCGCCCAGGCGGTGCTGGACTGCGTGCCCGGCTGAGGGCGGAAAACGGCGCGAAAAAAGCCCCCGGGGAACAGTGGACCGCCCCGGATCGTGCCGACAGTACAAAAAGGGCCCCTGCACAGGCGTGTGATCCCTTTTGCTCACAGCAAGCCCCCCTGCCGCGGTGCTTCCGCGGCAGGGGGGCTTTTGTCCATCGTCTGTTTTGACCGGACCTGTTCACAGCCCCGGGATTTTTGTGTTTTGTTCGCGGACAGTTTCTCACTCCACCGGCACGGTCCAGCCCTTCGTGTCGGGCAGGCGGCCCCACTGGATGCCGGTGAGGGTGTCGTAGAGTTTCTGGGTGAGGGCGCCGATCTTGCCGTCGCCGATGAGGGCCACCTTGCCCTCCCAGTCCAGCTCCTTCACCGGGCTGACCACCGCGGCGGTGCCGGTGCCGAACACCTCTTCCAGCTTGCCCGCGTCGGCGGCCTTCATCACGTCGGCGATGGCCAGCTTGCCCTCGATCACCTCGTAGCCCCAGTCCTTCAAAAGCTCGATGATGGAGCGGCGGGTGACGCCCGGCAGCACGGTGCCGGTGCAGGCGGCGGTGTACACCTTGCCGTCGATCTTGAACATGATGTTCATGGAGCCGACCTCTTCCACGTACTTCTTCTCCACGCCGTCCAGCCAGAGCACCTGGCTGAAGCCCAGCTCCTCGGCCTTTTCCCCCGCCTTGATGGAGGCCGCGTAGTTGCCGCCGCACTTGCAGAAGCCGGTGAGGCCCGGCGCCGCGCGGATGTACTCGTCCTCCACATAGATGCGCACCGGGTCCAGGCCCTCGGCGTAGTAGGCGCCGGAGGGCGAGCAGATGATGGCGAACCGGTAATGCCTGGCCGCGTGCACCCCCAGCCCCACGTCGGTGGCGATGCAGAAGGGCCGGATGTACAGCGACGCGCCGTCGGAATGGGGCACCCAGTCCCGGTCCACGTCCACCAGCGCCTTCACCGCCTGCACGAAGTCCTCCTCGGGGATGGGGGGCATGCCCATCCGGTCGGCCGAGTCGTTGAAGCGGGCCGCGTTGCAGTCCGGGCGGAACAGCTGCACCTTGCCCTCGGCGGTGCGGTAGGCCTTCATGCCCTCGAAGATCTCCTGGGCGTAGTGGAACACCGTGGTGGCCGGGTCCATCTGGAAGGGGCCGTAGGGCACGATGCGCGCGTCGTGCCAGCCCTCGCCGGCGGTGTAGTCCATCAGGAACATATGGTCGGTAAACAGCTTGCCGAAGCCGAGTTTGGTCTCGTCGGCGGGCTTTTGTTTGGGCGCCGTGGTCTTTTGCACAGTGATGTTCAGCATGGAACTTGCCTTCTTTCCGGGATTTTTCCTTTATTATAGTAACATGGTGAACAATAGACAAGCTTTTTTTGAAAAAAACCTCTGCGCCCCCCGGCCCCGACAGGAAAATCCCGCCAGCCGGCGAAAAAATGCCGTTTTTTCCTTGACGAGGGCCGCGGTTTTTATTATAATGAAAACTCGGTTTGGCGGATTAGCCTGTTAAAGGGATAAACTCACCCGCCTTTTAAAAGCGCAAATTGACAAACCGGTGAAAATACGATAAAATAAAGGGACAATTTGTTTGCTGTTGCAGCGTGTCCAGGCTTTTTTGCGGGTGCGCAGGCGCGAAACAGATGTGCCCGCTGCGAGGACACATCACGCGCCGGCGGCCGCCCGCGGGGAATGGCGCTTTTTTTGTTGCTTCACTTGTTCGTGATCTGCGCACAGTGGTGTTTGCGAAAAGGACGGCCGCCCGGCTGCATGCCACAGCCGGCGCGCCGCGCGGTTGCCGCGCGCGGCGCCCTGAGCAGTTAAGGAGTGATCTTATGGCAAAGTATGTGGTGAAGCGCGTGCTTCTGGCGATCCTCACCATCTTCATCGTCAGCGCCATCACCTTCTTCTCGATGTACGCCATCCCCGGCGGCCCGTTCAGCTCGGAAAAGGCCCTGAGCCCCGCCGTTCTGGCGGCGCTGGAAGCCCGCTACGGGCTGGACCAGCCCATCCCGGTGCAGTATGTGAACTACATGAGCCGGCTTCTGTTCCAGCATGACTTCGGCGTGAGCCTGAAGACCGGCCGCGACGTGTTCGAGACCATCATGACCGGCATGCAGGTGAGCGCCAAGCTGGGCCTGGCCGCCGCGGCGGTGGCCATCGTGTTCGGCGTGGTGCTGGGCTCGGTGGCGGCGCTGAACCGGGGCAAGTTCATCGACCGGGTGATCGTGTTCTTCACCACCCTGGCCACTTCGGCCCCCAGCTTCGTGCTGGCCACCCTGCTTTTGCTGATCTTCTCCATCAAGCTGGGCTGGGTGCCCGCCTGGAGCGCCCAGAACCAGAGCTATGTGCTGCCGGTGATCAGCCTGTGCATGTACCCCATGGCCTACATCACCCGCCTGACCAAGACCAGCATGCTGGACGCCCTCAACCAGGACTACATCCGCACCGCCCGGGCCAAGGGCGTGGCCAGCTACAAGGTGATCTTCAAGCACGCGCTGCGCAACGCGCTGATCCCCGTGGTGACCTATGTGGGCCCCATGGTGGCGTTCATCATCACCGGCTCCATGGTGGTGGAGACCATCTTCTCCACCGGCGGCCTGGGCTCGTACTTCGTGACCTCCATCAACAACCGGGACTACACCCTCATCATGGGCGTGACCATCTTCCTGGCCATCCTGATGGTGACCGCGAACCTGATCACCGACATCGTGTACAAGCTCATCGACCCGCGCATCACTTTTGACTAAGGAGACGGAACACACATGAATAAACCGCTTAAAAAGCATCTGTTCAGCAGCCAGATCAACCTGGCGAAGTTCAGCCCCGCCTCCGAGGAAGAGAAGAGCCAGCAGGAGGTCATGAGCGAGTCCACCACCTTCTTCCGGGACGGCATGAAAAAGCTGCTGCGCAACCCTCTGGCGGTGGGCGCCATCATCGTGCTGGTGGTGCTGATCCTCACCATCATCATCGCCCCCATGGTCATCCCCTACGGCTACGACGAGATCCTCAAGGTGGGCGGCAAGCGCGACAAGACCGCCGCCAACCTGGCCCCCTTCACCTGGTCGGAGAACGAGCAGAAGTATATGGAGGAGACCGGCGAGCAGCTGTTCCCCCACATCTTCGGCACCGACAAACTCTGCCGCGACTACTTCGCCCGCGTGATCTACGGCACCCGGGTGAGCCTGGCCGTGGGCCTGTTCGCCAGCATCCTGGTGATGGTCATCGGCGTGCTCTACGGCTCCATCGCCGGCTACGCCGGCGGCAAGGTGGACCTGGTGCTGATGCGCATCTGTGACATCATCTATTCGCTGCCGGACCTCTTGATGGTCATCCTCTTGTCGGTGGTGCTGCGGGAGACGCTGGGCGCCGCCATCGCGGGCACGGTGTTCGCGAAACTGGGCACCAACATGTTGTCGCTGTTCATCGTGTTCGGCCTGCTGTACTGGGTGGGCATGGCCCGCCTTGTGCGCGGCCAGATCCTCACCATCAAGGAGAACGAGTATGTGCTGGCGGCCCGCACCATCGGCACCAAGCCCAGCCGCATCCTGAAAAAGCACATCCTTCCCAACTGCCTGTCGGTCATCATCATCTCGGTGGCCCTGCAGGTGCCTTCCGCCATCTTCACCGAGAGCTACCTGAGCTTCCTTGGCCTGGGCGTGTCCCAGCCGATGCCCTCGCTGGGCAGCCTTGCCAACGAGGCCCGCGGCGCTCTCCAGGCGTACCCCTTCCAGCTGGTGTTCCCCGCGCTGATGATCTGCCTGATCGTTCTGTCGCTGAACCTGCTCGGCGACGGTCTGCGGGACGCCTTTGATCCCAAGCTGAGGAGGTAAAACGGCAATGAGTGAACATCTTTTATCGGTGAAAGACCTGCACACCTCCTTCACCACCGACAACGGCGAGGTGCACGCGGTCAACGGCGTGTCCTTCAACCTGGACGCCGGCAAGGTGCTGGGCATCGTGGGCGAGTCGGGCTCCGGAAAGTCGGTCACCGCCTATTCCATCATGCAGATCCTGGCGGACAACGGCCGCATCACCGGCGGCAGCGTGGAGTACAAGGGCCAGGACATCACCAAGTGGAACCGTCACCAGATGGCGGGCTTCCGGGGCAAGTGCTGCTCCATCATCTTCCAGGACCCCATGACCAGCCTGAACCCGGTGTTCACCATCGGCAACCAGCTGGAGGAGGCCATCCGGCTGCACACCAACAAGAACCGCGCCGAGGCCAAGGCCCGGGCCATCGAGATGCTCACCCTGGTGGGCGTGAACGAGCCGGCCAAGCGGGTGAAGCAGTACCCCTATGAGCTCTCCGGCGGCATGCGCCAGCGGGTGATGATCGCCATGGCCCTGGCCTGCGAGCCGGACATCCTCATCGCCGACGAGCCCACCACCGCCCTGGACGTGACCATCCAGGCGCAGA
This sequence comes from Candidatus Allofournierella merdavium, assembly GCF_944382735.1. NCBI lineage: Bacteria > Bacillati > Bacillota > Clostridia > Eubacteriales > Oscillospiraceae > Allofournierella > Candidatus Allofournierella merdavium. The sequence continues at coordinate 41,447 of NZ_CALWND010000011.1, forward strand.
TCCTGGAACTGATGCAGGAGCTGCAGAAAAAGCTGGGCATGGCCATCATCATGGTCACGCACGACCTGGGCGTCATCGCCACCATGTGCGACGAGATCATCGTGATGTACGGCGGCCGCGTGTGCGAGCGGGGCACCGCCGACGAGATCTTCTATAACCCCAGCCACGAGTACACCAAGGGCCTTTTGCGCTCCATCCCCAGCACCGAGCGGATGAAGGAGCGGCTGGTGCCCATCGCCGGCAACCCCATCAACCTTCTGAACATGCCCGCCGGCTGCGCCTTCTGCACCCGGTGCGACAAGGCCATGAAGGTGTGCCTTGACTATGTGCCCATGGAGCGGCGGGTGGCCAAGGATCACCTGGCCTCCTGCTGGCTGAACGACCTGGCTCTGGAGGAAAAGGCCAAGGAGATGGCCGCCGCGGGCGAGAGCGCCGAGGCGGTGCAGCTGGCCACCGGCTGGGTGCAAAACGAGGGCGGCGAGTGGGCCTTTGATCCCATCGTCGCCGAGGAAGGAGGCGCCGACGCATGAGCAGTGAGTACCTTGTGGAAGTCGAGCACCTGAAACAGTATTTCCCCATCCGCACCGGCTTTGCCACCACCACCCCCCTGAAGGCGGTGGACGACGTGTCCTTTGCCATCAAGCCCGGCGAGACCCTGGGCCTGGTGGGCGAATCCGGCTGCGGCAAGACCACCGTGGGCCGCAGCCTTCTGCAGCTGTACCAGCCCACCGGCGGGCGCATCAAATACAACGGCGAGGTCATCTTTGACGCCGGCGACCTGAACGACCAGGGCGAGCCCCAGGTGGACGAAAAGGGCAACCCGGCCAGGCTGCGCAAGCCCCACACCGTGAACATGCTGCCCTACCGCAAGCAGATGCAGATGGTGTTCCAGGACCCCTACTCCTCGCTGAACCCCCGCATGACCGTGGAGGACATCATCGGCGAGCCTCTGGACGTGCACAAGCTCTACTCCACCAAGGCCGAGCGCCGGGAGAAGGTGCTGCACCTGATGGAGCTGGTGGGCCTGAACGCCGAGCACGCCACCCGCTACGCCCACGAGTTCTCCGGCGGCCAGCGCCAGCGCATCGGCATCGCCCGCGCCCTGGCGGTGGACCCCCGGTTCATCGTCTGCGACGAGCCTGTCTCGGCGCTGGACGTGTCCATCCAGGCCCAGGTGGTGAACATGTTCGAGGACCTGCAGCACAAGCTGGGGGTGGCCTACCTGTTCATCGCCCATGACCTTCTGGTGGTAAACCACATCTCCGACCGCATCGCCGTGATGTACCTGGGCAAGATGATGGAGATGGCCGAGGCGGACGAGCTGATGAACAACCCCATCCACCCCTACACCCAGTCGCTGCTCTCGGCGGTGCCCATGCCGGACCCCAAGCTGGCCCGCAGCCGCAAGCGCATCGTGCTGGAAGGGGACGTGCCCAGCCCGCTGAAGGCGCCCTCCGGCTGCCCCTTCCGCACCCGGTGCCGCTACGCCACCGAGCAGTGCGCCGCCCAGCGTCCCCCCTTCACCGACCGGGGGAACGGGCACATGGTGGCCTGCTGGAACAAATAAGTTCCGGCCATTCCTTTCGCAAGTTGCGACCCGTTTTTCTTGCCGGGCCGTGATTTGAAATAGGGCCTTAAAGCCCAAAAAAACAAATGGAGGTATACCCATGAAAAAGCTGACCGCACTTGTTCTGGCGCTGGCCATGTGCTTCGGTCTGGTCGCTTGCGGCTCGACCCCTGCGCCTTCCAGCACCCCTGCATCGACGCCTGCGTCCACCGGCTCTGAGGCGGAAGCCACCGACGAGAACTTTGTCGATCCCGTCAACGGCTGGAGCGTGTACGACGATCTGATCGACCAGATCCGTACCGAGACCGATCTGACCAAGCGCGCCGAGATGATGCATCAGGCCGAGGACATCCTGATGGACACCGGTGCCCTCCTGCCCCTGTACTTCTACACCGATATCTACCTGCAGAAGGACTACCTGACCAACGTGTACTGGACTCCGTTCGGCTACAAGTACTTCATGTTCGCCGAGCTGGGCAACGGCAGCGACACCCTGCATGCCTACCTGGCCGCCGAGCCCGACAAGCTGGATCCCGCGCTGAACAGCACCGCTGACGGCGCCATCCTGGCCATCGACGCCTTCTCCGGCCTGTTCACCTACAACGCCGACCACGAGCAGATCCCCGACCTGGTGGACACCTACGAGGTCAGCGAGGACGGCATGACCTACACCTTCACCCTGAAGGACGGCCTGAAGTGGTCCAACGGCGAGCCTCTGGACGCTTCCGACTTCGTTTACAGCTGGAACCGTGCCGCTGACCCCGTCACCGCTTCTGACTACGGCTACATGTTCGCTCCCATCAAGGGCTACGACGAGATGACCGAGATGGACGCCGACGGCAACCTGGTCAACCCCGACGCCCAGCTGGCTGTGACCGCTTCCGAGGACGGCAAGACCCTGACCGTCGAGCTGACCTTCCCCTGCGCTTACTTCCTGGATCTGTGCGCCTTCCCCACCTACTTCCCCGTGTATCAGGAGGCCGTTGAGGCTGCCGATCCCGAGGGCAACAACCCCGGCGCCTGGGCGCTGGAGCCCGGTGAGAACTTCGTCTGCAACGGCGCTTACGTTCTGACCGAGTGGAACCACAACAGCTCCATGACCTACACCAAGAACCCCAACTACCATCGCGCCGACGAGGTGAAGATCGAGAAGCAGGAGTTCATGCTCTCCAGCGATGAGACCGCCACCTTCGCCGCCTACAACGCCGGCAACCTGGACTTCTCCGACGGCGTGCCCACCGCTGAGATCGCCGGCCTCGAGGGCAACCCCGAGTACCATGTGATCGAGAACCTGGGCACCTACTATGTGTCCTTCAACGTGAACAGCCCCATGTTTGAGGGCATGAGCGCCGAGGACGCCGCCACCCTGCGCAAGGCTCTGGCCCTGTTCATCGACCGCGACTACATCGTCACCAACATCGGCCAGGCCGATCAGGTGCCCGCCGGCTCCTTCATCCCCGCTGGCTGCCTGGACGGCACCGGCAAGGAGTTCAAGAACAAGGACTACTTTGATCCCTCCGCCGAGGCCTTCGAGTCCAACGTGGAAGAGGGCAAGGCGATGCTGGAGTCCATCGGCTACAAGTTCGACGACAGCGGCATGCTGAGCGCTGAGACCCCGCTGAGCTTCACCTACCTGGTGAACACCCCGGGCTCCAACGTGGACGTGGCCGTTGCCATCCAGGCCGATATGGCTGCCGTGGGCATCGACATGCAGATCTCCGAGATGGAGTGGAACGTGTTCCTGAACGACCGTAAGGCCGGCAACTACGACGTTGCCCGCAACGGCTGGCTGATGGACTACAACGATCCTCTGAACATGCTGGAGATGTGGACCTCCGATTCCGGCAACAACGACTGCCAGTTCGGCCGTCCCCAGGCCTGAGCGCTCCTTTGAGCCTCTGAGCCCGGCATAAACCGAGCCGTCCGGCCGCACCCCTTCCGGGTGCGGCCGGATTTTTTGTTGGAACGACAGGGCAGGGGAGGCCGCGCACCCGGCGCACGCTGCTTCGGCCCCGCGCTGCTCCGGCCGTGGCCACCCGCCCCGCGGCGCTCTGACCCCGCGCGGCCTTGACCGTGCGTCACTCCCGCCCCGCGCTGCCCGCCCTGTGTGCCCTCTCACACGATCTCCCCGCGCCGCACTGCCATCGCCCTGCGGGCGCCGGCAAAAAAACTTTTACTTTTTTGGAAAAAGGTGTTGACAAATCCCCCTCCCGATGGTAGTATATATCTTGCACCTGCGCTGGTAGCTCAGTTGGATAGAGTGTCTGACTACGAATCAGAAGGTCGGGAGTTCGAATCTCTTCCAGCGCACCAACCGCCGTGAGCGAATGCTCACGGCGGTTTTTTTGCGTTCGGGCGGCCTGCCGGCCCGGCAGGCGGGGGCGGGCCGCGGTTGCAATCGGGGCGGCGATTTGTTACAATGGTACCACTGGATTTTGAACGGGCCGCCCCGCGGGCGGCGGGAGGGTTTTATGGATCTGAACGTTGTGTTCTTTGTCGTCATCGTGGTGGGGGCGGGCCTGCTGGCCTTTGCGCTGACCCTGTTCCTGATCAACCTCTACCGGCAGGACCGGAAGGGCCCGGGCGGCGCGGCGGCCGGCAAAAAGAAGGGCGAGATGCCCAACGACGAGCACAAGGGCGCCGAGGGCGTGGTGCGGGCGGTGCGCCGCTTCGCCGCCGCCGAGGGCTACGCCGCCATCGCCCCGGTGCAGGTGCAGGGCACCAGGGACGCCGCCGACCTGGACGTGGTGCTGGTGGGCTGGTTCGGGGTGCTGGGCGTGAAATGCCTGGGCTACGGCGGCGATGTGTACGGCAGCGCCGACGAGCCCCAGTGGACCCAGGTGCTGCCCCAGGGCCGGCGCAGCTTTGAGAACCCCATGACCCGGGCCGGCAAGAGCGCCCGGGCGCTGCGGGACGCGCTGTTCGCCGCCAGGCTGAAAAACGTGTCGGTGGAGACCGCGGTGGTGTTCACCAACCCCTCCGCCGCGCTGAACCTGCCCCGCTCCACCGGGCACTACACCGAAAAGACCTTCCTGGCCTGGCTCAAGAGCGGGCATTTTCTGGAGGACAAAAAGGTGGAAGTGGAGCCGGTGGCGGCCGCCCTTCGCCAGCAGGGCTGAGAGGGCCTTTAAAACGACAAAAACGGGCGGGAGCATCCAAGGATGCTCCCGCCCGTTTTTCGCTTTTTGAGGGCAAATGCGCCCGGCTCAGCCCTGCTCCGCCTTGTCCTGGGCGATGAGCAGGCGGATGGCCTGCACGCCCACCCGGATGGCGGCGTCGGTGTCGTGGACGATGGGGTTGTCCAGCCCGGCGGCTTCCCGCTCCTGGTTGCCCACCACCAGGAAGGTGGACCCCACCCGGGCCCGCAGCCAGCTGGCCACGGTGAACAGCGCGGCGGACTCCATCTCGCTGGCGAGGCAGCCCAGCCGCAGCCAGGCCTGCCACTTGTTCAGCAGCTCATAACTCACGGGCTTGGTCTCGGGCTCGTGCTGGCCGTAGAAGGCGTCCTTGCACTCCACCACGCCGGCGTGGCAGGTAAAGCCCTGCTGCCGGGCCGACTCCACCAGGGCGTTGGTCACCTGGAGGTTCGCCACCGCGGGGAACTCGATGGGGGCGTACTCCTTGCTGGTGCCCTCCATGCGGATGGCGCCGGTGGCCACCACGATGTCGCCGCCCTTGACGCTCATCTCCATGCCGCCGCAGGTGCCCACCCGGATGAAGGTGTCGGCGCCGCACTTGTGCAGTTCCTCCATGGCGATGGAGGCGCTGGGCCCGCCGATGCCGGTGGAGGTGACGCTCACCGGCACGCCGTCCAGGGTGCCGGTGTAGGTGACGTACTCGCGGCTGTCCGCGATGAGGCGGGGGGAATCAAAATAGGCCGCGATCTTGGCGCAGCGCTTGGGGTCGCCGGGCAGCAGCACATAGCGGCCCACGTCCCCGGGACGGATCTGCAGATGGTATTGCAGGCCTTCTTCGCCGGAATAGTTTTGCATGGTGTTTCCTCCTTTTGGGCCGCCGCGGCGCGGCGGCGGTGTGGTGCGCCGGACGGGCGGGGGACGGGGGCGCGGCGCCGGCCACCGCCCCCTGCCGGGCGCGCTGTTTCAGTTGCCTTCATTGTAGCAGATTTTCGGCAAAATTCCAACCGGGGGAGGGGGGCGCGGCCCGCCTGTTTTGCGCGGCCAGCCCTTCGCCGCCGGCTGTGCCGGGCGCGGCAGCGCACACTCGCTGCGCCCGGTCCCTCCGCACCGCACGCGGCGTCTCGGACATTTTCCACGACGACGGAAAATGTCCGTTCCGATGCGCACTACGTGCGGAGGACCGGGCTTCGCCACAGCCCGCTGGTCGCGGACAGTGTGCCGGTGCCTGCCGCTCCTTTCGCGTCCGCCGGAGGAGCGGTGCAGGACAGCATCCCCGCCAGGGGCGCGGCCCGCCTGTTTTGCCTGGCATACCGCCAGATGAAATCCGTGCCAGGCGCGGCGCTGCCGCCGCGTAGTGCGCCTGAGACGAACACTTTGGCCGCCAGGGCAAAGTGTCCGGATCACAGCGTGCGGCGGCGGACAGCGCCGCGGCCTCCCACGCTCCGGGCCGAAAAAATCCCGCGCCCCGGGCCGTTTACTTCTTTTGTGCCGCGTGCCCACATACTGCGCCCGGTCCCTCCGCACCGCACGCGGCGTCTCGGACATTTTCCACGACGACGGAAAATGTCCGTTCCGATGCGCACTACGTGCGGAGGACCGGGCTTCGCCACAGCCCGCTGGTCGCGGACAGTGTGCCGGTGCCTGCCGCTCCTTTTGCGTCTGCTGAGGGCTATGGCTCCGCGCCAAAAAATTCCCGCACCCCGCTCTCTTCGCGTCCGCGCGGGGGCACCACCCTCGCACGCGGCATCTCGGACACTTTTCACGACGAAGAAAAGTGTCCGTTCTGAGGCGCACTAAGGGTGGTTTCCCCGCGCTGCCAGGCTGGGTGACAAAGAAAAACCCGCCGCCCCTTATTGCCGGGTTTCGCCCCGGGCCAAAACCGCAAAAAGGCAAAAAAGTGCCTCCCCGTGTTTGCGGACCACGGGGAGGCGGTTAAGGGGTATCGCTTTGGTGTGAGGAGGAATCATGTACAGAACAACGGTTGCGGCTCCGTGTTCTGTGATTTTAGTATACCCATAAGTTAAGGAAGAATTTTGAAGGCACTGTTAACTTTTTGTGAATCCTGCACTTCGACTTTTTTCGCCCGCCGCGGGGCACACGCGCCGGCGCCGGGCGGCAAAGAGCCGTTTTCGCGGGGGCGGGGGAGAGGGTGCCTTTGCCCCCGCCGCAAAAGTCGGCGCGGGCGGGCCGGGAGCCGCTTTTTACCGCCGGGTCACACCCGGCCGTAGATGCCTTTCACGCTCACCTCGCCGCTGAACACATGGCGCGCGCCGCCCTCGGCGGCCACCACCAGCCGGCCCTGGTCATCCACCGTCTCGGCCACGCCCTCGCCGCCGTCGAACCAGACCTGCCGGCCCGGGTTCACGCAGCGGGCGAGATAGGCCGCCCGCAGGGCCGGAAAGCCCAGGCGGTAGAATTCCCGCATATCCTCGTCCCCGGCAAAGCGGCGGCTGAGGGCCGCCGCCAGCCGCGCCGGCGCGTCCGGGGGCAGGGGACGGCCCAGATGCCCCGCCACGCTGACGGCGTGGGGCAGGTCGGCCGCCGCGAAAAATTCCTCGCTCTGGGCAAGGTTCACACCGATGCCGCTGACGAAGGCGCCGCCGAATCCCTCGCAGAGGATGCCCGCCACCTTTTTGCCGCCCAGCAGCAGATCGTTGGGCCACTTGAGGGCGCACTCCACCCCGAAGCAGTCCTCCAGCGCCCGGGCCGCCGCCAGCCCCGAGGCCAGCGACAGGCAGGCCGGGTCCGCCGGCGGCTCCTTGAACAGGATGGTGTAGTAGAGGGCCTGGCCCGGGGCGTTCTGCCAGGCATGGCCCCGCCGGCCCCGGCCGGCGGTCTGGCAGGTGGTCCACACCGCGTCCAGATGGCCCATCCCGGCCAGATGGGCCTTGCAGTACAGATTGGTGCTGTCCGCTTCGGGCAGCGCCGTCAGCCTGGGCTCACTCATAGTCCGGCATCTCCAGGTGCTCGAACTTGGGCGGCCAGCCCTCCTCCACCGTGATGCGCCCGTAGGTGGGCCGCCCGGTGCGGGGCAGCGCCGCGCTGCCCGGGTTGAAGAGGGTCACCTTGTCCAGCTTCACCAGGTCCGCGCAGTGGGTGTGGCCGAAGAGGGCCACGTCCGCCCCCCGGGCGATGGCGTTGCGGGCCAGGTCGTCGTAGGAGTATTTCACCCCGTACTGGTGGCCGTGGACGTAGTAGAACAGCACCCCCTCGAAGGCCACCAGGCCCTCGGCGGGCTCCAGCGCGCCGAAATCGCAGTTGCCGTGCACCGGGTACACCGGCATGGGCAGCGCGTCCTGCACCTTTTCCAGGTCGCGGCAGCCGTCCCCCAGAAAGATGAGGGCGTCCGCCTTGGGGTTTTTGTTCGCCACCCGGGTGAAGGCGCTGGCCGAACCGTGGGTGTCGGAGAGTACAAGGATCGTTTTCATTCTTCTTCCTCCTGCCGCGTCAGCAGCCGGTAGATCTGGCTCTTACCGAAGGGGGTGTTCTGCGCCGCCTGTTTCGCCGCGGCGCTGGCGCTCATACCGCTTTCCATCAGGGCCCGGGCCCTTTCGGCCGCCTCGTCCAGCGTGGGGGCCGGGGACCGGTTCTCCTCCGGGGAGGCGCCGGCCATCACCAGCACATACTCTCCCCGGGGGTTGTTGCTTTCGTAGTATTCCACCGCCTCGCCCAGGGTGGTCTTGACCACCTCCTCGTGGAGCTTGGTCAGCTCCCGGGCCAGGGTGATGCTGCGCTCCGCCCCGAAGGCGTCCCGCAGGTGGCCCAGGGTCATGCGCAGCTTGTGGGGCGCCTCGTAGAAGATGACGGTGCGCTCCTCGCCCGCCAGCTGCTCCAGCCGCTCTTTGCGCTGGCGCAGGTTGGTGGGCAGAAAGCCCTCGAACACAAAGCGCCCGGTGGCCTGGCCGCTCACCGCCAGGGCGGTGACGCAGGCGCTGGCCGCCGGCACCGGCACCACCCGGATGCCCGCCGCCAGCGCGTCGGTGACGATCACCTCGCCGGGGTCGGAGATGGCGGGCATGCCCGCGTCGGAGCAGAGGGCGCAGTTCTCCCCGGCCTGGATGCGGCCCAGGATGTAGGCGCCCCGCTCCTTGAGGTTGTGCTCGTAATAGCTCACCAGCGGCTTTTTCAGCCCCAGGTGGTTCAGCAGTTTCAGGGTGACCCGGGTGTCCTCGGCGGCGATGAAGTCCACGCTGCCGAAGGTGGCGGCGGCCCGGGGGGTCATATCCTCCAGGTTGCCGATGGGGGTCGCCACGATATAGAGTGTGCCGGCCATGGCCCTCACATCCCTTCCCGATAGATTGTTTGCAGCCGGGCCGAGGGGCGGCCGCCCTCGTCCTCCATGAGCACGTCCGGTTCGTAGCGCAGGCCGGGGCGGCGGTTCTTCTGCCCCTCCACCAGCACCAGCCAGGGGGCCTCGCCCGCCCGCTGGCGCACAAAGGCCGCCCGCTTGGGTTCCAGCCGCGCGGCGCACAGCGCCGCGCACACCCGGGCCAGCTGGTCCGCCCGGTGGCAGAGGGCAAAACGGCCGCCGTCCCGCAGCAGCCGGGCCGCCGCGGCGGCCACCTGCTCCAGGGTGCAGCCGCCCTCGTGGCGGGCGGCGGCCCGGGCGGCGTCGGGGCTGACAAAGCCCCCGGTGAAGTAGGGGGGATTGGCCGCCACCAGGTGCGCCAGGCCGTCGCCGGGCAGGTGGTTCAGGTCGGCGCACACCGGCGTGATGTGGCCCAGGGCCTCATCCTCGGCCAGCGCCCTTTCCAGCAGCGCCGTGCCCGCCGGGTCCACCTCCACCGCGCGGCAGGGGCCCCGGTGGCCCAGGTCGTGCCAGCGCAGCGCCACGATGCCGCAGCCGCTGCACAGGTCCACCGCCGTTTCCGCCCGCCGGGGGCGGGCAAAGCCGGAGAGCAGCATGGCGTCGGTGCCGAAGCGATGGGCCCGGCTGATGTACACCTTTGTGCCCCGGGCCAGCGTTTCCACCGTGACCTCCACCCGTTTCTCCCTCCCCGCGCCCTCGCGCATAAAATGGCCCCGCAACCAAAAAAGCGGCGGGCCCGATGGGGAACCCCGCCGCTCTTTTTTGTGCTTTGCCGGCGAAGAAAAGGCTGGATCAGCCCTCTTCGATGGCGCCAACGGGGCAAGCGCCGGCGCAGGTGCCGCAGCTGATGCAGCTGCTCGCGTCGATCTCGTACTTGCCGTCGCCCTGGCTGATGGCGCTGACGGGGCACTCGCCCTCGCAGGTGCCGCAGGAAACACAGGAATCGGTGATCTTGTAGGCCATGGTCATTCTCTCCTTTTTCTCCGCGCCGTTAGGATAAGCCCGGGCTGTGGGGACGGCCTGCGCGGCCGGTCGTCCGCCCGGGTTCCAGGGGCCCGGCCCCTTTCTGTGAATATTGTAGCATACTTTTCAAAAAGAACAAGGGCAAATTGCTCCGCCGGGGCGGAAAACCCCGATCCCCGCCGCCGGGGCGGAGGCTCAGGGATGATCCGGGTCGGGAACCTTGGGCGCCCGCTTGCCGCCCCGCAGATAGACGCACTCGCTGCGCTTGTAGACCTTGGCGGGCAGCGCCTCGCTGGCAAAGCGCACCTTCAGGGTGCCGGCCACGGGGTTGGCCTCGATGACCACGCCCTCGCCGTCCGGCGTGCGCACCACGCTGCCGTTCATGGGGGTGATGCTGTTGAGGTACTCGTAGGCCTTGTGCTCGTAGGAAAGGCAGCACATCAGCCGCCCGCAGGCCCCGGAGATCTTGGCCGGGTTCAGCGACAGGCCCTGCTCCTTGGCCATCTTGATGGACACCGGCTGGAAGTCCTTCAAAAAGCGGCTGCAGCAGAAGGGCTGGCCGCAGATGCCCAGGCCCCCCTTCATCTTGCTCTCGTCCCGCACGCCGATCTGGCGCAGCTCGATGCGGGTGTGCAGGGCGCTGGCCAGGTCCTTCACCAGTTCCCGGAAGTCCACCCGGCCGTCCGCCGTGAAGTAGAAGACGATCTTGCTGCGCTCCAGGTTATACTCCGCCTCCACCAGCTTCATCTCCAGCTTGTGCGCGGCGATGCGCTCGGTGCACAGCGCGAAGGCGGCCTTCTCGTCCGCCCGGTTCTTCTCCATCCGGCGCACGTCCACCGAGTCCGCCATCCTCTGAATGGGCTTGAGCTCGTGGTTCACCTGGCTGTCGGGCACATCCCGGGGGCCGGAGACCACCTCGCCGCACTCCACGCCGCGGGCGGTCTGCACCACCACATAGTCCCCCTCCTTCACCTCAAAGCCGGTGGGGTCGAAATAGTAGGCCTTTCCGCTGGCCTTGAAACGCACTGAGATAACTTTCTTCATGGGGTCAACTCTCTTTTGCCCGGCCGCCGGGCGGATGTGGGTGTCAGGTCCCTTGCCCGCGGCAGATTTTGGGCAAGGGCGAAAATGGGAAGGGGAGCGCCGGGGCTTGTCCGCCCACGGGGCGGCGCGCACCGCGGCGGCAGAGGGCCGCCGGGCCGGCAGGCGGCAAAAAAGCGCCGCGCCCGGCAAAGAGTTCAGCCGACGGCGCAGAGCCGGGACGCCAGGGCGGTGAGCAGCAGCTTCTGGTTGAGGCTGCGGTCCAGGGCGCGGCGGGCCTCGGTGCAGCCGTCGGCGCAGCGGGCGGCGGCCTCCGGGCCAAGGCCCAGGCCCTCGGCCCCCTCCAGGGCGGCGGCGGCCACGCAGGCCAGGTCCTCCAGCAGGCGGCCGGCGGCCGCCCGGTCCTTCTCAAAGGCCGCCAGGCGGCGCAGGGTGTTGTACAGATCCCGCCGGCCCACCTCGGCCGCCAGTTCCAGCGCCGCGTCCAGGCTGCGGCGGGCGGCGGGGTCGGCGGCGGCGGCTTTGGCCGGGCCGATGCGCCCGGCGTACACCCGGGCCAGCAGCGCCGGGTCGGGGCAGGCGGGGCAGGTCTCCCGCAGGTACGCCTCGCACTGGGCCCCGCTCACCGGGCCCAGCAGAAACAGCCCGCACCGGCTGCGGATGGTGGCCAGCACCGCGGCGGCGCTGGGGGCGGTGAGGAGGAACAGCACCCCGGCGGGGGGCTCCTCCAGAACTTTGAGCAGGGCGTTGGCCGCCGAGGGGTTCATCCGGTGGGCGCCGTAGAAGATGACCACCCGCCCGGCGGCGGAGAGGGCCGTCTCGTACACAAGGCTGCGCACCTGGCGGGCCTGGCCCACCAGGATCTCCCCCCGCTGGCCCTGGCCCCGCACCTCGATGCACTCGGGGCTGCGGCCGGCCAGCACCGCCTCGGCCCCCTCGCCCCCGGCGGGGTAGAGGAAGTCGGCGGCAAGGCAGCGGGCGGCAAAGCCCGCGCCGCAGCCCGCCTCGGCGCACAGCAGCACACTATTGGAAAGCCGCCCTGCCTGCAGGGCGGCCTGAACGCTTTGTTTGAAGGGTTCGTTGCCGACGACGCGCTCCAGCATCACAGCTTTTCGAAGCGCTCCACGTTGGTGACGAAGATGGTGGCCCCGCCCACGGTGACCTGCAGCGGATAGGCCGTGGCCACGCCGATGCCGTAGCTGGCGGTGCTGGGCACCACCTCGGTGCGCTGCTTGCAGTGCTGGGCGATGATCTGGATGCAGGGATCCACCTTCTCATCCTCGGTGCCGATCATCAGGGTCATGTTGCCGGCCATCAGAAAGCCGCCGGTGGTGGACAGACGGGTGACGGAAAAGCCCTCCTGGATCAGGTGGTTGCAGACCTGCTTCGCGTCCTCTTTGTTGACGATGGCGGTGACGAGTTTCATGGATTATACCCCCTTGGGCCCGCCGGAAAGGGGCGGCGCCGTTTTTGTATCTTCATTATAGCACACGCCGCGGCGGATTTCCACACAAAACGGCGCCCGTCACCGGCCCCGCCACTGGTTCTGCCACTCCCGGCGGCGCCGGCGGGCGGCGGCCTCGCTCCTGAGGCGGCCCACCGCCCCCGGCCCGAAGAAGAGCAGGAAACCCGCCAGGCCCACCACCAGGGCCGCCGCCTGGGCCAGCTGGAAGGTGAGCAGCAGAAAGCCCAGGTTCACCAGGTACAGCGCGCCGGCGATCCAGCCCAGCCACTTCACCTTCACCGGCAGCACGAAGAAGAGCAGCAGCTGCATGTCGGGGTAGAGCCAGGCGAAGGCGAAGAACAGGGAGTAGTAGAGGGAGGAGGTGCTGCCGTAGCCGGTGAGCAGGCAGGCCACCCAGGCCCCCGCCATGCCGATCAGGAAGTAGACGTCAAAGGTGAAGGCCCCCCAGGCCCGCTCCAGCGAGGTGCCGATCATGTAGATCAGGTAGACCTCCAGCGCGAAGAACAGGGGGTTGGTGGTGAGGCTGGGGCTGAACACGAAGGTCACCAGCCGCCACAGCTCCAGATGGGCCAGGCCCGCCCGGGTGAGTTGCAGCTTCTCGTACAGGCCGCCGTAGAACAGCATGATCGCCAGCCAGGCCACGATCTGCCCGCCGGCCACCACCAGCATCAGGTTTTTGGGGGCGCGGCGGCCGTAGCGGTATTGCAGTTTTGCCAGCCATTTCATCGTTGGGATCCTCCTTTGCCGCGGCCCGGCCGCGGGTTGTTGTTTTGTTGTATGGATGGGTGGGGCACTTTCACCCGCATTTTTGGCATTTTCCGGCCCGGCATTCAACAAAAAGTTATCCGACCTTGAATTTTTGCCTTTGAATGTTGAAAACTAATGGGTTGGGCCGGGGTTCTTAACACTTTCAACAGAGTTTTCAACATTTCTGTGGAAAGAGGGGGTTTATACACATTGTAAACGCCGCGGCGCGATTTCGGAAGAAATATAGATTTTTGATGCACCGCGCGGAGGGGTCAGCCCGCCTTTTCCCCCCCCTCCGGCGCCCGGAAGCCCTCGCCGAACACCTCGCTGGCCTCGCAGATCATCACCAGCGCGCCGGGGTCCACCCGGTAGGCCGCCTGCCGCACCTTGAACACCTCGTTGTTGGAACAGGCGCACATCACCATCCGCCGGGGCAGGCCGGAGTAGCTGCCGGTCACGTCCACCAGGGTGCTGCCCCGCTCCACCGCCTTGTCGATGGCCCGGCTCACCGCCTGGCCCTCGGTGGTGATCACCAGCACCAGCTTGCCGCTGCCCGCGCCGTAGATGATCTTGTCCATCACGATGGTGAGGGCGAAGGCGCTGACCATGCCGTAGAGGGCGGCGTCGATGTCGCCGAAGGCGGGGATGCCCAGCAGGATGATGGAGGCGTCGATGGCAAGGCTCAGGCTGCCGAAGCTGATGTGGGGCGCCTTGCGCTTGGCGGCGTGGATGACAAAATCCGACCCGCCGGTGGAGGAGCCCCGCATGTAGATGAGGGACAGCCCCGCCCCCATCAACACGCCGCTGAAGCCGGCGGCCAGCAGGCGGCTGCCCTCGTAGACGGGGAAGAGGGGGAACAGCAGGTCGATGACAAGGTTGCTGATGACCATGGTGCGCAGGCTTTTGAGGAAGAAGCCCCGCCCCAGGGTGCGCCAGGTGAGCAGCACCAACGGCAGGTTCAGCCCCAGGCTCATGGCGCCCACCGGCAGCCCCCACAGGTAGTTGAAGATGAGCGCGAGGCCGGACACGCCCCCCGTGGCAAAGCCGCCTTTGAGGGCGAAGGTGTAGACCCCCGCCCCGTAGAGCAGGCTGCCCGCCAGGTCGAAGGCCAGATCGGTGGCCAGTTCCTTCCAGTTCACGCGCCCCATGGGCCGCCCCCCTCTCCGATGGCAATATAGCATCATTATACCGTATGGGGCGGAAAATGAAAAGGGCGGCCCGCCGGCGCACAAAAAAGCGGCGTCCCTTTCGGGGCGCCGCGCGCCGGAAAAACTCACAGCAGGAACAGCCGGATGAGGCCCAGGGCGAAGAGCACCTGGCAGGCGCCCACCGACAGGCCGTAGCCCAGCGCCCGGGGGCCCTCCTTCACCAGGTCGCGGAACTTGACCCGCATGCCGATGGCCGCCAGGGCGATGATCTCGAACTGGCCGCTGATCTGCTTGGCCGCCAGGCTCACCACGCCGGGGATGACGCCCAGGGTGTTGAGCACCGCCAGGATGAAGAAGCCGATGATGAACCAGGGCACCCCGGCCTTGACGCCCGCCGCCGCCTTGCCGCCGGCGAAGAGGCCGCCCTCCTCCTCGGGGTTGAGGCGGGAGAATACCAGCGCCACCAGCACGATGAAGACGATGCGGATGATCTTGAAGATGGTGGCGTCGGGCACGAACTCCGGCCCCACCAGCCCGGCGGAGGCGATGACCTGCCCGATGGACTGCATCACGCCGCCGATCATGGCGGTGGTGGGCAGCATGGCGTGGCCATAGACAAGGCCGGTGATGACCGGCAGCAGCACCATGAGCACGGTGCCGGTGACGTTGACGATGGTGATGGAGATGCCCTTGTCCTTGCTGTCCGCGCCCACCACCGGGGAGACGGTGGCGATGGCGCTGGAGCCGCACACCGCGTTGCCCGCGCCCATCAAGAGGCAGAACCGCCGCCCGAAGCCGAACCGCCGGCCGATCAGGTAGGCGGCGGCGATGGTGAGGGCCATCTGGCAGGCGATGAAGCCCACGCCGCCAAGGCCCACCGCCACGATGTCGCTGAGCGCCAGCGTGCCGCCGGTGAGCACGATGGAGTATTCCAGCAGGCTGCGCTCGGAGAACTTGGTGCCGGCGTCCATGCCGGGCTTATTTAAAAAGGTGTTGCCGCACACCATGCCGATGCCGATGGCAAACAGCGCCGCCCCCACCGAGGGGACGAATTTGGCGATTCCCTGGGCAATGAGCCCGATGACCAGGCAGGCCGCAAAGCCCGGCACCTTCTTCAAGATCTGTTCCTTCAGCATTGCTTTTCCCCGTTTCTCCTGATTTTTTGCCCCCTCCGGGGCAGGCACGCCTTGATTATACGGCCGGTTTCATATAAAATCAATTTAGATGTACACGAGAATCTATCAGGTTTTCTTATAAATCAAGGCAAGGGGGAGCGGGGCGATGGTGGACCCGAAGCTGAACACCTTTCTCACGCTGGTGGAGGAAAAGACCACGGTGCGCTGCGCGGAGGCGCTGCACCTGAGCCAGCCGGCGGTTACCCAGCACATCCGGGCGCTGGAAGCGGAATACGGGGTGAAGCTGTTCGCCAAGGAGGGCCGGCGGCTGACCCTGACCGAGGCGGGGGCGCGGTTCTACCGGCTGGCGCGGCGGCTGCCGGCGCTGGAGGCCCAGCTGCGGCAGGCGCTGGCGGCGGGGGAGGCGGCGCCGCTGCACTTCGGGGTGACCCGCAGCATCGGGGAGGGGCTGATGCCCCGGCTGGCGCCGGCGCTGCTGGACGCGCTGCCCCGGCGCACCCTGCAGATGCGGCTGCAGAACACCCGCACCCTGCTGGAGGAGCTGGAGAAGGGGGAGATCGAGTTCGCGCTGATCGAGGGCAACGCCAGCCACCGGCGCTACTGCTGCCGGCCCTTTTACACCGCCCGCTTTTCCGCCCTGGGCAGCCCGTCGGGCCCCTGGGCGGCGTGCAAAACGCTGGAGGGGCTGTGCGCCGCGCCGCTGCTGCTGCGGGAGGCGGGCAGCGGCAGCCGGGAGATATTGGAGAGCGCCCTGGCGGCCCGGGACCTCTCGCCGGAGGACTTTGCCGCCTGCCATGTGTTTGAGAGCGTGCCGGTGTTGCTGGAGCTGGCGGCGGCGGGCCGGGGGGTGACCTTTGCCTACGAGGTGGCCGCGGCGCCGCTGCTGGAGAGCGGGCGGCTGGCCCGGCTGGCCCAGGGGGATTTTTCCATCACCCGGCCCTTTGCCTTCGTCACCCTGCCGGACAGCCCCTTCGAGCGGCAGGAGCAGTATCTCTTCGAGCGCATCCGGGACCTGTGCCGGGGGCTGTGAAGGGACGAAAAAGCAGCCCGCCCCGCCCCGAAAAGGGCGGGCGGGCTGTTTTTGCTCTGTTTACTCGTGGTCGTAGTTCACACTGCAGCGCAGTTCGCCCAGCGGCTGGGTGCCGGTGAGCACATTCTCCGCCGGGACGGTGCAGGTGAGCATGTGGGCTTCTCCGGCCGGCAGGATGGCGCTGCCCCCCATGGGGCCGGAGATCACCGTGCCCAGTTCGGAGTCGGTGACCTCCACCTGTATGTCGCTGATGGAGCGGTTGGCGTCGGTGCCGTTGTAGGCGTACAAGTGCAGGATCATATCGCCGTTTTCGGCCTGATACAGATTGGCCAGTTCCACACTCAGGTTGCCCTTTACCACCACCGGGCCCAGACAGGCCCAGTAGGCGCCGAACATCTTCATGTTGCGCCCGGCGTCCTGGGCGTCCATCGCGTCCTGGCCCACAGCCAGCAGGTTGACCTGCCGCGTCAGCGCGTCGCCGGCCTCCGCCATGAACTTCCACTGGCCGTCCTGTTGCATCATGGGCATAACGCCGAAGGAACTATTGCAGTTCACGTCGGGATAGGCGCCCGCGCAGATGGCATGGTAGAGGCCCACGGCGTATTCACCGTCCACCTGGGCCAGCGGCACGATCATGTGCTGGTCATACTGCGTGTACCATTGCTGCAGCGTGCCGGCAAAATCCACAACGGCGTCCGCGTACGCTCCGCCGCGGTCCACAAAGAGATCCAGGATGCCCTCCCGGTCGCCCGCCTCGAACAGTTCTATCATCTGCTGCTCCATCTGCCGCGCCGCCTGCACCGCCTCTTCCATGGTGGCCTCCGCCTCCTCCGGGGGCTGGGAAGCCGCCTGGGACGAGGGCGCTTGCTCCGCCCGGGAAGAAGGAGCCCCGCTCCCGCTCTGAGCAGCCGGCGCGCCGCAGGCCGCCAGCTGGGCGGCCAGCAGCACCGCCGCCAGCATCGCCGCACACTTTTTCATATCGCTTCCTCCTTTGCTGCCGCCGGTGGGCGGCGCTTGCTTTTTCGGGGAGTGTTTCACCCCGTCCTGTTCATTCTGTTGGAACAGAATGGATGATTTTATTGTAACATAATCTTTTCAAAAAGCAAGGGGAGGGGAGAGGAAACCGAAAAAATGCCCGCCGCCTTACGGCCCCTGGGAAAACCGGGGACGGGCCGGCCTCTTGCAGCCAGGCATGCAAACATGGGACGGGCCCACCGCCTGCGCCAGGGCGTGCAAATATGGGACAGACCGGCCTTCTGCACCAGGGCGTGCAAACATGGGACAGACCGGCCGATACATCCCGGGCGTGCAAAAAAGGGCCCCCGCAGTGTGCGGGGGCCCTTTTTATCTGCCTTGCGGCGGAGCGACAGGATCACTCGTAGAGTTTGACCAGCTTCTCCAGGAACTCGTAGCGCTCCTTCGCCTTCTTGTCGGCCAGATCGAACAGCGCCTCGGCGCGCTCGGGGAAGGCCAGCTTCAGGCGGCTGTAGCGGGTCTCGCCGGAGATGAACTCCTTGTAGTCCGCGGTGGCGGGCTTGGAGTCCAGGCTGAAGGGATTCTTGCCCTCGGCCTTCTTGCGGGGGTCGAACCGGAACATGTTCCAGTAGCCCGCGGCCACAGCCTTCTTCATCTCGGCCTGGCAGTTGGTCATGCCGCCCTTGACGCCGTGCATCTCGCAGGGGGCGTAGCCGATGATGAGGGAGGGGCCGTGATAGCTCTCGGCCTCGGTGATGGCCTTCATGGTCTGGTTCATGTCGGCGCCCATGGCGATCTGGGCCACATAGACGTAGCCGTAGGTCATGGCGATCTCGCTCAGGCTCTTCTTGCCGATGGACTTGCCGGCCGCGGCGAACTGCGCCACCTGGCCGATCTGGCTGGCCTTGGAGGCCTGTCCGCCGGTGTTGGAGTAGACCTCGGTGTCGAACACGAAGACGTTCACGTCCTCGCCGGAGGCCAGCACATGATCCAGGCCGCCGAAGCCGATGTCGTAGGCCCAGCCGTCGCCGCCGAAGATCCAGATGCTCTTCTTGGACAGGTAGTTCTTCTTGGGCAGGATCTCCTTGCTGAAGCGGCAGTCGGGGTCGGCCTCCAGCTCGGCGATCAGCTTCTCGGTGGCGGCGGTGTTGGCCTTGCCGTCATCGTAGGTGGCGAAGTACTCCTCAATGGCAGCCTTCTTGCTCTCCTTGGTGGTCACTTCGGCCAGCTCGTGCAGCTTGGCGGCCAGCGACTCGCGGATCACCTTCTGGCCCAGGTAGATGCCCAGGCCGTGCTCGGCGTTGTCCTCGAACAGGCTGTTGGCCCAGGCGGGACCATGGCCGCTCACCTTGCTGGTGGTGTAGGGAGAGGTGGCAGCGGGGCCGCCCCAGATGGAAGAGCAGCCGGTGGCGTTGGAGATATACATCCGCTCGCCGAACAGCTGGGTGACCAGGCGGGCATAGGCGGTCTCGGCGCAGCCGGCGCAGCTGCCGGAGAACTCCAGCAGGGGCTGGTTGAACTGGCTGCCCTTGACGGTGGTCTCGGCCATCATGCCGTCCTTCTTGCGCACGTTCTCCACGCAGTAGTTGAACACTTCCTGCTGAGCCAGCTGGCTCTCCTGGGGCACCATCTTCAGGGTGCCCTTGGTGGCGGAGGTGGGGCAGACGTTCACGCAGACGCCGCAGCCCATGCAGTCCATGGGAGAGACGGTCATGGCGAAGACGTAATTCTCGCAGCCCTTGCCGTTCATGGCCTTGCTCTTCAGGGCGGCGGGAGCCTTGGCGGCCTCCTCGGCGGTGAGGGCGAAGGGACGGATGGTGGCGTGGGGGCACACGAAGGCGCACTGGTTGCACTGGATGCAGGTGTCGGGGTTCCACTCGGGAACGTTCACCGCAACGCCCCGCTTCTCGTAGGCGGAAGCGCCCTGCTCGAACTGGCCGTCGGCGTACTTCTCGAAGGCGGAAACGGGCAGGCTGTCGCCGTCCATGCGGGCCACGGGCTCCATGATGCTGCGCACCATGTCCACGGTGGCGGGGTTGCCGTGCAGCTGCTCGGGAGCCTTGTCGTCGGTGGCGTTGGCCCAGTCGGCGGGCACCTCCACCTTGTGATAGGCGTCGAAGCCGGCGTCGATGGCCTTCCAGTTCATCTCAACGATGGCCTGGCCCTTCTTGGCGAAGGTCTTCTCGGCGGCCTGCTTCATATACTTGAGGGCGTCCTCGCGGGGCAGCACGCCGGCCAGGGCGAAGAACGCGGACTGCAGAATGGTGTTGGTGCGCTTGCCCAGGCCGATCTCCACCGCCTTGTCGATGGCGTTGATGGTGTACAGCTGGATGTTGTTCTGGGCGATGTAGCGCTTGGACTCGGCGGGCATGTGATGGGCCAGCTCCTCGTCGGACCACTGGCAGTTGATCATGAACACGCCGCCGGGCTTGACGTCCTGCACCATCTTGAAGCCCTTCACAACGTAGCTGGGGTTGTGGCAGGCCACAAAGTCAGCCTTGTTGATGTAGTAGGGCGCGCGGATGGGCTTGTCGCCGAAGCGCAGGTGGCTGATGGTCACGCCGCCGGTCTTCTTGGAGTCGTACTGGAAGTACGCCTGGATATACTTGTCGGTGTGGTCGCCGATGATCTTGGTGCTGTTCTTGTTGGCGCCCACGGTGCCGTCGCCGCCCAGGCCCCAGAACTTGCACTCCACGGTGCCCTCGGCAGCGGTGTTGGGCGCGGGCTTCTCCTCCAGGGACAGGCCGGTCACGTCGTCCACGATGCCGATGGTGAAGCGGGTCTTGGGCTGGTCCTTGGTCAGCTCCTCGTACACGGCGAAGACGCTGGAGGGCGGGGTGTCCTTGCTGCCCAGGCCGTAGCGGCCGCCGATGACCTCGATGTCGCGGCCGCCCTCACGCAGGGCGGTGACCACGTCCAGGAACAGAGGCTCGCCCAGGCTGCCGGGCTCCTTGGTGCGGTCCAGCACGGCGATCTTCTTGGCGCTGGCGGGGATGGCGGCCAGCAGCTTCTCGCTCACGAAGGGGCGGTACAGCCGGACCTTGACCAGGCCCACCTTCTCGCCCTGGGCGGTGAGGTAGTCGATGACCTCCTCGGCCACGTCGCAGATGGAGCCCATGGCGATGATCACCCGCTCGGCGTCGGGCGCGCCGTAGTAGTTGAACAGCTGGTAGTCGGTGCCCAGCTTTTCGTTGACCTTGGCCATGTACTTCTCCACCACGGCGGGCAGAGCGTCGTAGTACTTGTTGCAGGCCTCACGGTGCTGGAAGAAGATGTCGCCGTTCTCGTGGCTGCCCCGCATGGAGGGGGTCTCGGGGTTCAGGGAGTGGTCGCGGAACTGCTGGATGGCGTCCCAGTTGACCATCTCGGCCAGGTCGGCGTAGTCCCACTTCTCGATCTTCTGGATCTCGTGGCTGGTGCGGAAGCCGTCGAAGAAGTTGATGAAGGGAACGCGGCCCTCGATGGAGGCCAGATGGGCCACCGCGGCCAGATCCATGACCTCCTGGGGGTTGGTCTCGGCCAGCATGGCGAAGCCGGTCTGGCGGCAGGCGTACACGTCGCTGTGGTCGCCGAAGATGTTCAGCGCGTGGCTGGCCACCGTGCGGGCGGACACATGGAACACGCAGGGCAGCAGCTCGCCGGCGATCTTGTACATGTTGGGGATCATCAGCAGCAGGCCCTGGCTGGCGGTGAAGGTGGTGGTCATGGCGCCGGCGGCCAGGCTGCCGTGCACCGCGCCCGCGGCGCCCGCCTCAGACTGCATCTCCATGACCTTGACCTGGGTGCCGAAGATGTTCTTCTGGCCCGCGGCGGACCACTGGTCCACATAGTCCGCCATGGGGCTGGACGGGGTGATGGGGTAGATGGCCGCTACCTCGGTGAACGCATAGGCTACATGCGCCGCCGCGGTGTTGCCATCCATCGACTGTTTTGCTCTTGGCATTTTTCTTCCTCCATAGCATTCGATTTAACGTTGCCCGCCGGAGGCTCCCGACGGGACGCGTTATTTCCGCCCGCGCGCACGAAAAACCGGCAGCGCCGGTGCTCCGCCCGCGCGGACAGCTTCTGCTGTCTATTATTTTAACAAAAGCGCTGTATAAAGTAAACCATTTTCCAGCCCCTTTTTTGGCCCCCAGGGGCAAAAAAGGGCAAAGATCCCGCCCGGCGCGGCCCCGCCCGCCCGTTTTTGCAAAATTCGCCCCCCGTTTGACAAGGGGGCGGTTTGTCGGTATCATGTAGAGTATATATATTCATTGTCAGCCCGGACACGGGCGGGATACGGGAGGATCGTATGAGCGCGATCATTTTCGCGGCGGCGGGCGCGGCAGGCGCCCTCTGGGCCGCCGCGGGCGCGGCGGCGCTGGTGCTGGTTTTGGCCGCGGGCCTTGCTGGCGGCTGGGCCGCCGCCAAGCGTGGGGTGCAGCTGCCGGGGCCCCTGAGCCGCCTGCTGGACAAGGCGGGCCTGGGCAACGAGGAGCAGGTCACCGAGGAAGACCTGTACGAGATGGTGGACGACGCCGACCAGCAGGACCTGATCGACGAGAACCAGCGGGAGATGATCACCAACATCTTCGATCTGGGCGAGGTGACCGCCGGCGACATCATGACGCACCGGATGGACATGGTGGCGGTGGAGGAGAACGCCAGCTGCCGGTCGGTGATCGCGGCGGCGGTGGAAAGCGGCAACAGCCGGCTGCCCATCTACCGCAAGACCGCCGACGAGATCGTGGGCGTTTTGTATGTGAAGGACCTGTTGTGCCTGTTCGACGAGCCCGCCGCCCTGGACGGGCCGGTGAGCCGCTTTGCCCGCAAGGTGATGTTCGTGCCCGAGAGCCGGCCGGCGGGCCAGCTGCTGCTGGACTTCCGCCGGGAGCGCACCATGATCGCCATCGTGGTGGACGAGTACGGCGGCACGGCGGGCCTGGTGTGCATGGAGGACATCCTGGAGGAGATCGTGGGCGACATCCAGGACGAGTACGACGACGAGGAGGCCGAACTGGTGGCCCAGGGGGACGGCTACGCCGTGGACGGGGCCATCGACCTGGCGGACGTGTTCGAGGCCTTCGGCATGGAGTGCCCGCCCCTCGCGGAGGACGAGGAGTTCGACACCCCCGGCGGCCTGATCATTGACAAGCTGGGCCGCATCCCCGCCGAGGGAGAGAAGGCGGCGGTGGAGTGGGGCGGCCTGCGCTTTGAGGTACTGAAAGCGGGCGAGCGGCGCATCCAGCGGGTGCTGTGCACCCGGCTGCCCGACGCGGCCGACGCCGGCAAGGAAAGGGAGAAGAAGCATGAATCACAGTGAGACGACGCTGGACAGCCGCCCCGTGTTCGAGGGGCGGGTGTTCACCGTGACCTTTGACAGGGTGCGGCTGGAGAACGGGGCCGAGAGCACCCGGGAGGTGGTGCACCACCACGGGGGCGCCTGCATCGCGGCGCTGACCGACGCGGACGAAATTTATCTGGTGCGCCAGTACCGCTACGCCCTGCAGCAGGAGGTTCTGGAACTGCCCGCCGGCAAGCTGGAAAAGGGGGAGGACCCCTTCGAGGCGGCCAAGCGGGAGCTGGCGGAGGAGTGCGGCCTGGTGGCACAGCACTACACCGACCTGGGCGAATTTTACCCCACCGTGGGCTATTGCAGCGAGATCATCTATACCTGGCTGGCCACCGGCCTTTCCCCCTGCGCCATGCACCTGGACGAGGACGAGTTCCTCACCCCGGAAAAGCTGCCCCTGGACGAGACGGTGGCCATGGTGCTGGACGGCCGCATCAAGGACGGCAAGACCGCGGCCACCCTTTTGAAGATCGACGCGCTGCGCCGCCAGGGCAAGCTGCCCCGCTGAAGCGCGGCCTGACCAAACCAAAAAAGCGAGGCGTTTCACGCCTCGCTTTTTTTCGTGCAGCGTCTGCCGGATGGCCTCCCGCACCCCGACGGTCACCTCCCCGGCGGCGCTCTTCTTCCACCTCCCGCGGGATCATTTCCGTCGGCCCTGTCGCCGGTAATTCCTTCTTTATATACAAATAGTATTATCTGCAATACATTCTACATGATAGCTTGCCCCTGCATGTACCACACGCCCATTTTCCAGAGGAAAAAGGCGCTGACGGCGGCCAGAATCCAGCGCAGGGGGCGGGGCAGGCTGGCCCCGATGAGATACAGCGGCAGGCAGCCGAAGAGGTAGCGCCCGCCGCTGATGAGCCAGCCGGCCAGGTAGCACATGCCCAGGTAGGCCCCGCCCCAGATGAGCCAGTGGGTAGGGCATTTTTTCCAAAGGCCGAAAAAGAGCAGGGCCATGGCGATGAAATAGAGGGCCAGCTGGGCGTGGTAGATGAAGGGGGCGAGGCCGGGGTAGTCCAGCGCCATCTGCCAGTGCTGGGCGAGATTCGCCCCGATCCATCGGGTCGTCTGGTACCAGGGCGGGGCGGCGAGGAAATCGAAGAAGGCGAAGGGGTCGCCGAAAAGCCGCCAATTGAGGGCGAGGTAGCCGCCCCAGCCAAGGAGGGGCAGAGCCAGCGCCAGGGAGGCGGGGCCCTGCTTTTGCTGCCGCCGCGCCCGCAGCCACAGGTACAAAAGGGGCAGCAGCAGCACCAGGCCCTGATTGCGGCAGAGGGCGGCCAGCGCCCCGAAGGCTCCGGCGGCGGGCCAGTTCCGCCGCCGGCCGAAGAAGACGCACAGGATGCTCAGCAGGATGAAAAGGCTCTCGGTGTAGACCCCCAGGGCAAAGAAGCCGAAGGGGTAAAGGGCCAGCAGGGCCACCGCGCAGACGGCCTGCTCTTTAGGCAGGTCCTGCCCGGCCAGGGCCAGCATCGCCGCCCCCGCGCCGCCCCAGCACAGCCAGCTCACCGCCAGGGCCGCCGCCTCCCGGCTGACGGCGAAGGGGGCCAGCACCCCGTGGAGCAGCCGCACGGCCAGGGGATAGAGGGGGTAAAAGACGATGTATTTGGCCGCCTCACCCTCGCTCACATAGCCCTGGCGGGCCAGCAGCAGGTAGTGGGGGCTGTCGCCGGCGGTGGTGAACCGCTCCAGAAAGTGCCGCCAGAAGGCGGCCAGCCCCCCCGCCTGGCCCAGGTCCCGCCAGCAGAGAAAGGCGAAGAGCAGCTGGGCCGCCAGCACCCCGCCGGCGGCCAGGGCCAGCGCCGCCGGGCCGGGGGCCCAGCGGGGGGCGAGGGGCCGGGCGGGGGCGGCGGGCCAGAACACAAGACCCAGCCGCTTTGCGCAGCGCAGGGCCAGCAGCGCCACAAAGAGCACCATCAGCGCCCCGCCAAAATGGCCGATGAACTGCCCCACGGCCTGTTCCCCCTTTCAGTGGCTCAGCATATACACCGCGCCGTAAAAATTGAAGAGCGCCCCCGCCCCCGCCAGCCACAGCGCGCCGCCGCCGAAGGGGCGGCGGGGCCGGGTGAGGTACCACCAGAGGGCCAGGGGGATGAGGTCCACAGTATAGCGGGCGCCGAACTGCCAGCCCCCCATGGTGCGGTGGAGGCAGAGCCCCGCCAGGGTGGCCAGGGCCAGGGCGGGGGCCAGCAGGTCCCGGCGGGCGAGGTCCCTTTTCACCGCGGCGCGCGCGAGGTCGACCGCCCATAAGAGAAAGATGGGGCTGGCCACAAAGAGGCAGAAGCCGTTGAAGGTGGAGAAGGAGAGGTCCAGCGAGGGGGTGAGGGTGACGGGGCGCAGCACCCCCCACAGGTTCTGCCAGAAGTTTTCGGTGGTGAACTGGCCGCCGTCCCGCACGAACTCCGGCAGCCAGGAATGGCCGAACTCCAAGGGGCTGCCGAAGCGGATAAAGTTGTACCAGCCCAGGGCCAGGGCCACTGCGGCGGCGGGGGCGGTGAAGGTCAGCAGGCGGCCCCAGCGCCGTTCTTTGACCGCGGCCAGGGCGGCGGGCAGCCAGAGGGCGAGGGCGAAGAGGGCGGTGAAGGGGCGGCAGCCCACCGCCAGCGCCAGCAGCAAGAAGGCGGGGCCGCGCCGCTTTTGCAGCCAAAAGAAAAGGCCCCACACCGAAAAGGCGAAGTTGAGCACCTGGGCCTGGAACCACACGCCGCCGCTGCAGGCCAGCCAGAAAAGATTGCTGGAAAGGGTGGCGAAGAGGGCCCAGAA
Organism: Candidatus Allofournierella merdavium; assembly: GCF_944382735.1. Lineage (NCBI taxonomy): Bacteria > Bacillati > Bacillota > Clostridia > Eubacteriales > Oscillospiraceae > Allofournierella > Candidatus Allofournierella merdavium. The sequence continues at coordinate 67,060 of NZ_CALWND010000011.1, forward strand.
GGCGCAGGCGCGGGGCGCGTGGCCCGCCCGCCAGAAACAGAGGTAGACCCCCGCCAGGGCGGCCAGGGCCCACAGCGCCTGCCACAGGTTGCCCAGATCGAGGCCCAGGGCGGCGGGCAGCAGCGCGGCCACCGAGGGCACCGGCGGGAAGGAGAGGTAATAGCGCCCCTCATAGATGGCCAGTTCCAGCCAGGGGTAGTTTTCGCCGCCGTCGATGTACGCCCGGCCGGCCAGCCAGTTTTGGGCCTGGAGCAGGTAACTGTCGTAGACGTTGGGGGCAAGCAGGGTGCCCCCCGCCAGCGAGTGATACAAAAGGAGGGCCAGCGCCAGCAGCGCCAGGCTGCCCGCCAGCGCCCGGGCGTGGCGGGAGCCGAAGGCGCGGGGGGCGAGGGAAAAGCGGTGGGCCATGGGCGGGGCCTCCTTTCACGGGGTTTGGGTCTATTATACCACGAAGGGGCGGTAAGCGGCCACCGTTGCGCGAAAAGGCAGGCCGGGACCCGGCTGTTTTTGCGCGGCGCGAAAAAAGCCGCCCCGGCTTTTTGCCGGGGCGGCGGGCGGGTCAGGGCTGTTTCTCCCCGTCCTTTCCGGGGCAGGTCCTTCCGCTCTGCCCGTGCTTCTCACACGTTTCTCTTGCGCAAAACCAGCGTCACCGCCAGGCCGATGACCGCCGCCAGCGCCAGCCCCAGCAGGGCCAGGCCCCAGGGGAAGCCCGCGGTCGGCTCCTGCCCCTGCGTGGGGGCGGGGCTTTCGGTGGGAAGGGGCACAGGGGTGGCCGTGGGGGCGGGGCTTTCGGTGGGGGCGGGCGTGGCCGAAGGCTCCGGCGTGGCGGTGGGGGCCGGGGTGGGCCTTGCGGTGGCCGCCGGTCTGGGGGTGAGGGTGGGCGCCGGAGCCGCCGTGGGCACGGGGGTGGCCGTGGGCGACGGAGTCCACTCCAGCTGATCCAGACGGGCCAGCAGCGCCCGGCAGCGGGCCAGCATGTTTTCCACCTTGTCCTTTTCCGCCTGGGTGGCGTGGGTGAGGTCGATTCCCTTCAGGGTCGCTTCCAGCGCCTGCAGCCGGGGCCGGGCGGCGCTGGTGACGTTTTCCACCGTGAGGCCCTCCATCTCCTTTTCCAACGTGGAAAGGGGCTTCATGGTCACGGTGACGGCGGTCACGCTGCCCGCCTTGTCGGCGGCGGTCACGGTATAGACGGCGTCGGTGTCGCCGGCAAGGGTGAAGCCCGCGCCGACGGCCGCGCCGTTCACCGTCACGGTGTTCAGGTTCTCATCGCTGGCCTGCACCGCCTGCGTAACATAGTAGCTCGCGCCGTTTTCCACGCCGGTGAGGGCGGGGGCGGTGGCGTCCAGCACAAGGCCCTCGGAGTTGATGTAGGTCACGTTGCCCGCGTGGTCGGTGATTTTCGCATACACCACCAGCCGCGCCTGCGGGTCGACGGAGAAGGGTCTGGTATACCGGGTGAACGCCAGACTTTTCAGCTGCTCCAGCGTGAGGGCCGTGCCGCCGCTGTGGACATAATACTCCGCTGTGGGGGCCTTTTCCGGGGTGTAGCCGCCCACGGCGCTGCTGTCGTCCGAGGCGGTGACGGTCACGGTCTGGGTCTTATTGAAGAACAGGCCGAAGGTGACGTCGTTCAAAAACTGGTTCCAGCGGTTTTCGCCCAGAACGATCTCGCCGGAGGGCGGGGTGGCGTCCGCCTTCAGCGGGCCGTAGGCCCCGCCGCACACCCGGCACACCGCCTGCAAAAAGTAGGTGGCGTCGCCGCCGGAGCAGGGGGCGGGAGCGTCTTGAGCGCCGCAGCCCGGCCGCTGGCAGATGCCGGTGTGGGTGCCGTCGCCGCCGGAGACCCAGCCGCCCCAGTCGTGGGCCACGGTGACGGTGAGAGGCACATCCACGGTGTTGTAATTGGCGGTGTCCGCGGGGGTGAAGGTCGCGGGGTAGGTCTGTGCGCCCGCCGCGCCCAGGGTGGTCGTTCCATCCTCCCAGGCCCAGCCGGCGGGCAGGGCCACCCCGGAAAGGGGCTGCCCGTGCAGGCCGGTGAGGGGCGCGGGCGCCGTGTAAGCGGGCGCGGCCTTGCCGATGGTCAGGTCAAAACTGGTCTCGGCGTACCATTTGCCGGACGGGTCGGTCACGTTCAGGCATTTGGCCTGAATGGTGTAGTCGCCGGCGTTTTGGGGCAGACCGGAAACATAGGCGCTGTCTTCCGCCCCCCTGGCTTTGTAAAAATAGTTCACCGTGGCCCCGTCGGCATTGTTGAGGGTGAAGTCGACCCCCGCTTCCACCGGGCTGCCGTCGTAGACGGGATTGCCGTTCTTCGCGCCGGACACGCCCTGTTTCTCATCGTAAACCGCGTAGGAGTAGTCTTTATTAAAAGCAGGGTCGCCGGTGTTTTGGTCGATATGAAGCACCACGTGCTGAGGGTCGATCCACACCATTGCCTGAGAGCCTGGGTCCACATTAAAATAGCCGCCGCCGACCCAAACCTTCGAATTGTCATTTATTTTGAATGTGGTGATCCTGCAGCAGCCGCCATTGATCTGGCAGGTACTTTCCGTCATCAGGAAATCATTGTCAGGTTTGACGGAACCGCCCTTGATCGTTATGGCAACGCTGTGCATCTCCGCATCGACGATGCCCACTCCGTCGTTACCGTCGTCTATGATGTTCAGCGTGCCCTTTTCTCCGCCGGTCACGCCGTAAAAGACACTATCGTCGTTCAGATAGCCTTCCTTTAAATTGACCGTCCACTGCTTTGCGCCAACACCATTCAGGTTCGCATCCATGCGGATGCCGTTTTCACCGTTCATGTCTCTGTTGGAGTAGATGACAGGATAATCTCCTTCTGTCCTACTGCCGTTGATGTTGATAGTGCAGCTTCCGATGCCGTAGATGCCGCCGCCGATGCTGTCGGTGGCGGCGTTGTTCATGATGTCCGCTCCGACGGTCAGTACGGCCCCGTCGGCCACATACACGCCGCCGCCGCGGCCGTGCAATGCCGTGTTGTAGGAAATCGCGCGCGACGAGTCCTTGGAGCCTTTCTGGCACGTGAATCTCACGTTCTTGCCCACATACACGCCGCCGCCGTCGTTCCATGCGGTGTTGTAGGTGATGGCCGCTTTGTTCATATCATAAAGGCCATTATTGGCCGCGGGCCCGGCCAGATAGACGCCGCCGCCGCTGCCGCTGTTTGCCTCGTTATCGGTGATCTCCGTGTTGACGTTGAACGCCCATTCACTGCCGGCTGCCGCATACACGCCGCCGCCGTTTGTCTTGGCGGTGTTGCTGCTGATTTTGGTGACGCCGTTGACGATGAGTGCGCCGCCGTCCACATACAGGCCGCCGCCGTTTTCTGCCCTGTTGCCGGTGATGGTCATCTCGCTGCCTTCGGTGATGGTGCAGGTGCCGCCGGAGGCCACATAAACACCACCGCCGTTTGTAGTGGCGGTGTTGCTGCTGATTTGGGTGACGCCGCTGACGATGAGTTCTCCGCCGTTCACACAGACGCCGCCGCCGTTGCCGCTGTTATTGCTGATCTTTTCAATTTTGCCGCCGTTGATGGTGCAGGTGCCGCCGTTCACCGTTACCGTATTGTCATTGCCCGTGACGGTGGTGCCGGTGAGGGTTGCGATGCTTGTGCCGTTCACCGACAGCTTGCAGCTGAGGGTGGCGTTGTTCGCTTTAAGGGAGCCGCCGTTCAGGGTGATGCTGCCGCTGACGGTGGCTCCTTCGGCAATGTTCACCGTGCCGCCCGCTTCCACCGTGAGGTTGACGGTAGAGGCGCCGCTGACATTGACCGTGGCGCCGTCTTTCACCGTGACGTTTCCCTGCACCGTGCTGCCGTCTTCCACGTTCAGCGTGTTGTACACAGTTACAGGGGCAGTGATCCGCACTCCGTGAAGGGTCAGCGCGCCGGTTTTTTCAACAGTGATTTCTGCGTCTGACGCCTCGATACATCCGCTGCCCACGCAGTCTTCAATGACGAGGGACGCGCCCACCTGCAAATTTCGTCCGCTTGAATTTCCATTTCTTAACAATAACTTGTTGCCCGCAAGGCAGAATGTCGTGCCGCTGTTTGAGAATTTGAGCGCGCCCTCTACTGTTACGTCGTTGGAAAGATAAAATTTTGTGCCGTTGCTATACTCGCCTGGGCCATTGACCTCGCCCCATGCTCTATCGGTGTGGCCGCCGTGGTCGGCGGCAAACACCGCCCCGGGCAGCACAAGGGCCAGCGCCGCGAGGCACACCAGGCCCCGCAGCAGCGCGGCGCGAATGGATGACTTTTTCATGTGGGTTCCTCCCTTTCTGCCGCCGTTCCGCCGTTTCCGGCGGGCAGGGCGTTGTTTTTTGCCGCCAGCACCGCGCGCAGCGAGGCGCGGATGGCGTTCAGCTGCAAGTTCAGATATTCCTCGTCCTCAAACAGGGCGTAGTGGACACAGGCCCGCACAAAGGAATAGGTCATGCCCTGGATGTAGTCCGCCGGCATGCCCAGCTTGCCGGAAAGCTGCCGGGCATACTCCCCATAGCGCCGGTTCACGCCCTCGAAAAATTCCCTGCCGCTTTGGCGGTATTTCGGGCTGGCATACACCTGATACATGAATCGGTATTTCGCGCCGTGCATCTCGGCGGTGACGCGGGGCATCTGGCGCAGAAAGCGCTCGATGTCCGGCGCGTTTTGGGGCGCCAGGGCCATGAAGTCGTCCTCCACTTTGGCCATGCAATGAGCCGTCGCCTCAATGACGATGCGGTCCTTGGTGCCGAAATAATACACCAGCGCCGCGTTGGTCACCCCGCAGGCCTCCGACAGCATCTTCATGGTGGTGTTTTCCAGCCCGTATTCGCAGAACACGTCAAAGCATCTCTCCAGAAATTCCAGCGCGCGGGGGGAATAGTTGCGGGCCTCCATAACGGCCACCTCCCAAAAATTTACTAACCAGACAGTTAGTGCCCGGAGAAAAAAAGCAGGGATCTCTCCCTGCTTTTATCATACCAGAGGGCGACGGGGGACACAACCCCCGCCGCCCCGGCGCATTTGTGAAATTTTCGGAGCGGGTTTTCCACACGGTGTTCAATCCCAGGTGGAATACTGCGGGCGGGCGTACAGCAGCCGGTCGCCCACGTCCTCCTCATCCAGCACGCCGGCGGCCACCAGCTGCCGGTTGGCGGCCCGCAGCCAGAGGTCCGGCTGGGAGAGGCAGAGGGCCAGGAACAGGCCGCAGAACACCGCGGCGGCGACCCGCACCACCGGGAAGGGGCGGAAGAGGGTGATCAGGGCCAGCACCGTGAGCAGGGCCAGCACCAGGATGAACCAGCCGGAGACGATGCGCTTTGGGGTGAAGCCGAAGCGGCGGATATAAAGGAACATCTTGGAGGCGCCCACCGCGGCGAAGAGCAGGTTGGAAAGGCACAGCAGCGCGGCCAGCCCTTTCAGGGCGGGGCTTTGGCGCAGGGGGATGCGGCTGGCCTTGGCGGCGGCGGTGAGCACCGAGAAGTTCAGCACCACCACGGCGCACAGTTCGAAAAAGCCCCGGCGGGCGTACTCGGCGGCGGTGAAGCCGGCGGGCAGGCTGCCGAAAAAGCCGCCGGTGAGGTAGTTCAGCTGCACCGCGAAGAAGGCGGCGTAGAGGGCCAGCAGCAGCGCCATGGAAAGGCCCAGGGCCCCGGCGGGGGCCAGGCGCAGCTTTTCCGCCCCGGCCCGCAGGGCCGGGCCCCGGGCGGGGTCGGGGACGGTTTTCAGCGCCCCTGCCGCCAGCCCGAAGAGATAGGCCCCCACCGGCAGGCCCAACAGAAAATACACCAGTTCGGTGACCATCGCCTCGGGCAGGGTGAACCAGCGGAAGAAGGCTTCCAGCGCCGCGCCGAAGGCGTCGTCGGCGCTCGCCAGCAGCCGGGCCGCCAGCAGCACCACCACCGCCGCGGCGCAGAGGGTGACCAGCCCGGCCCAAAGGTTTCCCTTTTTGCGGTGGGCGAGGCTTTGCAGAAAATCGCCCAGCGCCCGCGCCAGCACCCGGACGCGCAGAAAGAAGTTGCCGAAGGGCACGGCGATCATCGCCCGCAGCACGTCCAGCGGCAAAAAGGGCCCGGTGCGCTGCTCGGTGAGCACGCCGGCGCGGGCCAGCACCCAGTAGGCGGCCGCCAGGTGCAGGGCGGCAAACTCCCACATCATCACCGCCTCGTTGTAGAAAAGGCTGGCGGTTTTGAAGGTGTAGTCCGCCGTCAGCGCCACCCACAAGGCCAGCCACAGCCGGCTCTCTTTGGAGGCGGGGCGGCCCGCCGCGCGGCACATCCACTCCACCCCCGCCAAAAACAGGGCGCAGAACAGCACCCGGAACAGCGGGCCGTTCTCAAAGCCCAGCAGCCAGCCCCGGACGTAGGCCCAGCCCCACAGCCAGCTGAGCAGCGCCGCCGGCGCCATCCATTTGGCCCAGACGGGCCGGGCGGGAGCGGGCGCAACCGGGGCGGGGCCGGGAACTTCCGTGGCGGAGGCGGGCCGCGGGCCGGCGTATGCCGGCGGGGGGGCGTCCTTTGCCGGAGCGGGGGAAGGGGCGGCCTGCGGGCCGGGGGCGCGTTCCGCCTGTGCCGGCTGCGGGCCGTAGGCGGGGGCGGTCTTTTCGCAGCCTTCTGCCGTCGGGGCGGCCTGTTGTGTGCAGGTGAGGGGCGTTTTTTCGCCGCTCACCGGCGGCTGGGCAGGCTCCGGGACGGTTTTGGCCGCGGCGGGAGCCTGCGGGCCGGTGCGGGCGGACAGGGGGACCGCATTCGCGGCGGCCTCCCCGCCCTGCGTTTTGGGTGCGTCAAAGAAAGGGGGGCGGGCGCCGCCCTCCATTTTGTTGGGGTCCATCACAAAACCCTCCTTTTCAGTTTTCGGGCGGCGGTCACTGGCTCAGGTCGGTGACCATCCCCCACAGAAGTTCATTTGTCTCATACACCCCCTGGTAGGGGCGTTCGATGTACCATTTGCCTTTTTCGGGGTAGACGAAAATCGTCTGCTCGCTGCCGTCCTCCAGCACAAAGTGTACCGAGGCCATGTCCGCCTTGTCCGGCACATCCTGTACGGTGGCCTTGCGAGTGGGCGCGGCGGTGGCCATGTCCTCCAGCAGCAGCCCGATCCAGCCGGGGCCGGTGCGAACGGCGCTCTCGCCCTCGTATTCCAGCCGCACTTCGCTCACCTCGTGGGCGTCGGGCAGGGTGAGGGGTTCGGCCAGGGGGGAGCAGGCGCCGGCAAACAGCAGCAGCGCCGCCAGCAGCAATGTCCAAAGGGTGCGTCCCATGGGCGGCCTCCTTTTTACAACGCGCACAGCGCGGACAGGGAAAATTTTTTGCGTTCCATGGCGTGCTTCGTTCAGGTGTCCAGTTCTCCGAAGTAGAGCACGCGGGCCTCGGCGTCGTAGACCGCCACCGTGAAGTTGAAGGAGCCCCGTTCCAGCAGGGGGGTATCGGTCTGCTCCTGGCGGTCGATGAGGCGGTAATATCCCTTTTTCACCGGCGGCACCAGCGGCGCGCCCTCTTCATCGGTCAGAAAGGGGCCGTTGCTGCCCGCCGCCGTCTCCAGCCCCCAGACAAGGGCCTGCACCGTGTCGTCCGGCGGCAGGGGCTGCCAGGCCGGGTCGGCGGCGATCTGCTCTTCCATGCCGTCGTCCACAAAGGTGAACTCCATAAACAGCGTGCCGTCGCCGTGGAAGCCGCCCCGGTCGGTCTGGGTGTTGATGCTGGTGACCGCCTCCTCCTCCAGGCCCAAAACCCCGAGGGCATAGGCGGCTTTCTCCTTCGCGCTCGCGCCGATGCCCGGCCTGCCCGCTTCGCCGCAGCCCGCCAGGGCCAGCGCCGCCAGCAGCGCCGCGGCGATACACAAGATCCTCTGTTTCACGGCTCGTCTCCTTTCTCCTCGTCCTCGCCGGGCACATACTCCAGCAGGTCGGCGGGCTGGCAGTCCAGCGCGCGGCAGAGGGCGGCCAGGGTGGAAAAGCGCACCGCCTTGGCCTTGTTGTTCTTCAAAATGGAGAGGTTGGCCGGGGTGATGCCGATCTTCTCGGCCAGTTCTCCCGCGCCGATCTTGCGGCGGGCCATGACCACGTCCAGGTTGATGATGATGGGCATTCCACCGCCCCCTTTATATCGTCAGGTCCAGCTCGGCCTTCATGCCGATGGCCCGCTGGAACACGTTTTTGATGATGCGCACGATGAGCCCCATGAAGGCCGCCGCCGCCGCAACCAGCACCATGGGCAGGTAGAACGCCGCGCCGGCGAGGCAGAGGGCCGCCACCGCCATGCAGCACCAGCTGGCCGCCCGCAGATGGCGGACGTTGGCGGGCACGAACACCTGTTCCGCCTCGATGTTGGCCAGCAGGCGAAACAGGTTATACAGCAGCACATAGGCCGCGGCGCTGGCCGCATAGAGGGTGATGAGGCCCCACACCAGATGGGCGGTGTCGTTGATGCCCTCGTAGCGGCTGGTGCGCAGAAACCAGTTCACCAGCCACCAGCCGGCCGCGTCGCACACCGCCACCGCGCCGGTGAACAGCAGCACCGCCAGCTTGGAGAGGGAGAGGCTGTTCTGCTCGTTCCACAGGGGGGTCTTCTCCTTGTTTGAGGCCTTTCGTCTGCCCCAGACCAGGGCGGCGGCCCCCGCCGCCGCCAGCGCCACCGGCCAGAGGGCCAGGCCGTAGACCGCGGCGATCCCGTAGTTGCGGTAGACCGGGTGGTAGCCGTAGACTCCCGCCCAGATGAGGTCGGTGAGCACCTCCGCCGCCACAAAGGCCAGCAGGGTATTTTTGACCCCCGCCTTTTTTCGCAGGGGGCGAACACCCAGCAGCAGAACAAAATACAGCGCCGCCAGGGCGAACCAGAACACCAGCCAGAGACCGGCGCCCCGTATCTGGCTGAGAGAGAGGATGGCAGTGAGCATACCGCTCCACCTTTCTTTCGACGGGCCGAAGGCCCCCCGTTTTTTCCGCCGCGGGCGGCGGAGGAAGAAACGCTCCGCCCGGCCCGGCCGTCCGCGGCGCGGCCAGCCGCCCCGCTCTTTGAGGTCAGTATACCACGGGGTATATCGAATTTCAAGTGTTTTTTATCGTTTTTCGATAAATTTTTGTTCCAATGCGATAACACCACAAGATATTGCGGCGGCGGGGGAGGGCGGGCACAAGGGTGGCGCCCCCCGGCTGCCGGGCCGGGCGGTACAGGACAGCATCCCCGCCAGGGGCGCGGCCCGCCTGTTTTGCCCGGCCAGCCCTTCGCCGCCGGCTGTGCCGGGCGGGGCGCTGCCGCCGCGTAGTGCGCCTGAGACGAACACTTTGGCCGCCAGGACAAAGTGTCCGGATCACAGCGTGCGGCGGCGGACAACAACGCGCCACCCCCGCGCCAAACCGAAATACCCTCCCGCGCCCCGGACCGTTCGCTTCTTTCGTGCCGCGTGCCCACATACTGCGCCCGGTCCCTCCGCACCGCACGCGGCGTCTCGGACATTTTCCACGGCGAAGGAAAATGTCCGTTCCGATGCGCACTATGTGCGGAGGACCGGGCTTCGCCACAGCCCGCTGGTGGCGGACAGCGTGCCGGTGCCTGCCGCTCCTTTTGCATGCGCCGGAGGGCGATGCCTCCGCGCCAAAAAATTCCCGCACCCCGCTCTTTTTGCGTCCGCACGGGGGCACCACCCTCGCACGCGGCATCTCGGACACTTTTCACGACGAAGAAAAGTGTCCGTTCTGAGGCAAACGAAGGGTGGTTCCCCCGCGCTGCCGGGCCGGGTGGGGAAGGCAGGCAGGCCCCCATATTGGCGGCACCACCCTTGCGCTCGGGCCGGCGGCGTGGCATAATGGGAGAGGAAAGGCGGGATGCCCCATGAAGCGGGTGAAGATCACCGTGCTGCGCAAGGAATTTTATCCGGAATACGCCGACGCCTACCTCACCGAGGGGCGGGAGGTAGGCCCCTGCCCCATGCTGGAGGTGGGCGACACCTTTGTGTTCGAGGGCGGCGCGCAGATGCCCCAGGGCTTTTGCCCCTGGGCATGGGTGGACATTTACAACAGCGTCAGCGCCCTGGCCGCCGGCGCAAGCTACGCGCCCTGGAACAACCGGGAAGGCCAGACCATCGTGTGCTGCACCGACGGCATCCGCCCGGTGGTGTTTGAGCTGCACGCCATGGAGGAGGGGGAGTGACCCCCTTGCCCCGCAAATTTTGGAACAGGAAGAATTGCTTATGACTGAACTGACCATCACACAGGAATATCTTCTTCTGGCGGTGAACGACCGGGGCCGCTTTTCGCCCCTGAACCCCCAGCAGCCCATCTGCCTGGTGGCGGCGGCGCTGCTGGAACTGGAGGGGGCGGGCTGCGTGCTCTTTTCCGGCGAGCGGGTGGGGCTGGCCGGGCCGCTGCCCGCGGCGCTGCGGTGTCTGAAGCCGCTGTATGACTTCATCGACCGGCCCCGGCCGGCGCCGCTGGCCATGGTGCTGCGGGACTTCGCCCCCGACGGGCCCAAACAGGAGGAACTGGCGGAGGCGGTGGGGGAGAGCCTGCACGACGCAAAGCTGGCCAGCCCCCAGCGCTCGCTGGCGGGGCGGGTGTTCTACCTGCCGGCGGCGGGGGAGGCCGGCCGGCGGCTGGAGCGGCTGCTTGTGCACCTGTGCGGCGAGAGCGGCCCCACCCCCCGGGAGGCGGCGCTGGCGGTGCTGCTGTGCCAGAGCGGTGTGGTGGCCCAGAAGGCGGGCGCGGCGGCGGCGGCAAAAGCCGAGAGCGCCCTGGCGGCGATGCTGGCCACCGGCAGCGACGCGGCCTGGGCGGCCCACGCCGCCCAGGACATGGCCGACCGGGTGAACGCCGTGCTCTCGCACTAAAAAAAACCGACGGTATCCCCGTCGGTTTTTTCATTGGTTTTGGAAAATCTCAGACCTTTGCCCGGTCTGGGATTTTATCGTCTGTTCCCATTTTTATCAAATTCTTTTCTCAACGCTCTCTCTGTTGGCAAAACAGAAGCGATTATGACAGCCAGTTGCGCTCCCACCAGGATCGAGCTTGCTGTTCCCACAACATCCTCATCTTTTCCGAGCAACAAAAGCAGACATACCACGGTTGCCGCCAAAGAGATCCATCCGCAAATATACCATATCCTGCCGCAATGCTTATGAGCAAACTCCCAGGTATTTTTATTTTTCATGGACATAGGAGTTCGATAGCCAAACACTCCATTGATCTCCTTCGGGCCTCCCTTTTCGAAATATCTTCCGAACCCGATCATTGTAAATGGAATCAGCAAATTCATAACCAACATATAGACCCAAAATCCCATTGCTCTTCTCCATTCATCAATTGCAGTTTGTTTGCTTATACCATATCATTCATATACGCATTTTTCAATCATTCCCCTTGGCAGATAAAAGAAAAAACAGGGAGCCGAACGGCTCCCTGTTTTTTCTTACTCCTCGTCGCCCTCGTCGTCGGCGGGCTCCTCGTCCGCCGCCGCGTCCTCGGCGGCCAGCGCCGCCAGCTCCTCGTCGGTGAGGGCCTCCTCCGGCTCGTCCTCCGGCTTTTCCACCGGCTCCTCGTCGCTGCGCTCGGTGCGGGCCACCGTCACCACACGGTCGCCCTCCGCCAGGCGCATGACCCGCACGCCGCTGCCGTAGCGGCTCTGGACGTTGATGTCCTCGGCGTGCATCCGGATGATGATGCCCTCCTGGCTGATGAGGATGACGTCGTCCTCCTCGTCCAGGATCTTGATGCCGGCCACGCCGCCCTTGGCGTAGTTGCGGATGCCCTTGCCGCCCCGGCTCTGCAGGCGGTAGTCGTCCACCCGGCTGCGGCGGCCCTTGCCGTTCTCGGTGACGGTGAACACCGTGGCGCCCGGGCGCAGGATGCCCACGCCCACCACCTCGTCGCCTTCGGCCAGCCGCACGGCGCGCACGCCGTGGCCCATGCGGCCCATCTGCCGCGCGCCCCGCTCGTCAAAGCGGATGGCCATGCCGTTCCGGGTGGCCAGCAGCAGCTCGTCACTGCCGCTGGTGATGCGGCACCAGGCCAGGGAGTCGCCCTCGTAGAGGCTCACCGCCAGAAGGCCGCTCTTGCGGATGTTGGAGTAGGCCTCGATGGGGGTGCGCTTGATGAGGCCGCGTTTCGTCACCATGGTCAAAAAGCCCTTGGCCTCGCTGGCGGGCATGCACACCATGCGGATGACCTTCTCCTCGTTCTGCAGGGGCAGCAGGTTCACGATGTTGGTGCCCTTGCTGGTGCGGCTGCCCTCGTAAATCTGGTAGCCCTTGAGCCGGTAGACCCGGCCCTGGTCGGTGACAAAGAGCACATAGTCGTGGCTGGAGCCGATGAACAGCTCCTCCACGAAGTCCTCGTCCTTGTGGCTAAGGCCCGAGATGCCCCGGCCGCCCCGCTTTTGCACCTGGTAGGTGTCCTTGGACTGGCGCTTGATATACCCCGCGTGGGTGAGGGTGAAGACGCACTCCTCCACCGGGATCAGGTCCTCGATGTCCACCTCGCCGCTGACGTGGGCAATTTCGGTGCGGCGCTCGTCGCCGTACTTCTCCTTCAGCGCCAGCAGTTCCTCCTTGACGATGGCCAGCACCCGGGCGTCGTCCGCCAGGATGGCCGTCCAGTCGGCGATCTTCTCGTTCAGTTCCTTCAACTCGTTCTCGATCTTGAGGATCTCCAGACCCGCCAACCGGCCCAGGGGGAACTTGCAGATGGCGTCCGCCTGGGGGTCGTCAAAGCCGAACTTGGCCATGATGGCGGCCTTCGCCTCCGCCTGGCCGCCGCCGCAGTGGCGGATGGTGTAGATGACGTCGTCCACGATGTCCACGGCGCGGGCGAGGCCCTCCAGGATGTGCGCCCGCTCCCTGGCCTTGTTCAGGTCGTACTGGGTGCGCCGGCGGATGACCTGGTCCTGGAACTGGACATACCGCTCCAGCATGGTCTTGAGGGTCATCACCTTGGGCACGCCGCCGTCCAGCGCCAGCAGGATGACGCCCACCGTGTCCTGCAGCTGGGTATAGCGGTAGAGCTGGTTTAAGACCACCTGAGGGTTGGCCTCCTTCTTCAGCTCGATGACGATGCGCATGCCGTGCCGGTTGGACTCGTCGTTCAAATCGCTGATGCCCTCGATGCGCTTGTCCTTCACAAGGTCCGCGATGCTCTCGATCAGGCGGGCCTTGTTCACCATATAGGGAATTTCGGTGACGATGATCTGGAACCGGCCGTTCTTCTTCTCCTCAATTTCGGCGCGGCCCCGCAGGGTGATCTTGCCGCGGCCGGTGGCGTAGGCCGCCCGGATGCCGCTGCGGCCCATGATGACGCCGCCGGTGGGGAAGTCGGGGCCCTTGATGTGCTCCATCAGGCCGGCCAGGTCGATGTCCGGCTCGTCGATGAGGGCCACCGCCCCGTCGATGACCTCGCAGAGGTTGTGGGGCGGGATGTTGGTGGCCATGCCCACGGCGATGCCGGTGGAGCCGTTGACCAGGAGGTTCGGGAACCGGCTGGGCAGCACGCTGGGCTCCTTTTTGGTCTCGTCGAAGTTGGGGCCGAAGTCCACCGTGTCCTTGTCGATGTCGGTGAGCAGCTCCATGGCCATCTTGCTCATCCGGGCCTCGGTGTAACGGTAGGCAGCCGGGGGGTCGCCGTCCACGCTGCCGAAGTTGCCCTGGCCGTCCACCAGGGGATAGCGCATGGAGAAATCCTGGGCAAGACGCACCATGGCGTCGTAAACGGAAGCGTCGCCGTGGGGGTGGTAGCTGCCCAGCACCGCGCCCACGGTGTCCGCGCTCTTGCGGTAGGGATGCTGGGGGTCGTTGCCCCGCTCGTGCATGGTGTAGAGGATGCGCCGGTGCACCGGCTTCAGGCCGTCCCGCACGTCGGGCAGGGCGCGGGAGACGATGACGGACATGGAGTAGTCCAGAAAGGCGCTCTCAATCTCGTCCTTCACGTCCCGCACGATGAGTTTGGTGCCGGTGCCGGGGATCATCACAAAATCTTCGTTCAATGGTGTTCACCTGTCTCTTTCTGATTTGGGCTTCTCACACGTCCAGCGTGGCGTACAGGGCGTTCTTTTCGATGAACTCCCGGCGGGGCTCCACCTTGTCGCCCATCAGGATGGTGAAGGCCTCGTCCGCCTTCACCGCGTCCTCGATGGAAATTTGCACGATGACCCGGTTGTTGGGGTCCATGGTGGTCTCCCACAGCTGCTCGGGGTTCATCTCGCCCAGGCCTTTGTAGCGGTTGATCTTCACGCCCTGGCCCATCTCGGCGGACAGCTTGCTCATCTCCGCCTCGTTGTAGGCGTAGCGCACGTCCTTGCCCTTGGCCAGCTTGAAGAGGGGCGGCTGGGCGATGTAGACATAGCCTCCCTCGATGAGCGGCCGCATGAACCGGAAGAAGAAGGTGAGCATCAGGGTGCAGATGTGGCTGCCGTCCACGTCGGCATCGGCCATGATGAACACCTTGTGGTAGCGCAGTTTCGAGATGTCGAACTCCTCGCCGATGCCGCACCCGAGAGCGGTGACCACCGGCATCAGCTTCTCGTTGCCGTACACTTTATCCAGCCGGGCCTTCTCCACGTTGAGCATCTTGCCCCACAGCGGCAGGATGGCCTGGATGTTGGAATCCCGGCCCATCTTGGCGCTGCCGCCGGCGGAATCGCCCTCGACGATGTAAATTTCGGTCTTGGAGGGGTCTTTTTCGCGGCAGTCCGCCAGCTTGCCGGGCATGCGGCTGGTCTCCAGCGCGCTCTTGCGGCGGACTAAATCGCGGGCCTTGCGGGCGGCCTCCCGGGCGCGGGCGGCCTGGGTGGCCTTCTCGTAGATGGCCTTGGCCACGCCGGGGTTCTCTTCCAAAAATTCCTTCAGCTTGTCGTACACAAGGCCGGACACCAGGCTGCGCACCTCGGTGTTGCCCAGCTTTGCCTTGGTCTGGCCCTCGAACTGGGCGTCGGTGAGCTTGACGCTGATGATGGCGGTGAGGCCCTCCCGCACGTCGGTGCCGGAGAGGTTGTCGTCCTTCTCCTTCAGATAACCCTTCTCCCGGCCGAAGTCGTTGATGACCCGGGTAAGGGCGGTCTTGAAGCCCTCCTCGTGGGTGCCGCCGTCCGGGGTGTGGACGTTGTTGGCAAAACTCAGCATCAGCTCGTTGAAGCTGTCGTTGTATTGCAGGGCCACCTCGGCGATGATGTCGTTCTGCTGTCCCTTGAAGTAGATGGGGGTGGGGTGGAGCACGGTCATCTGCCGCTTCTCGTGGATGTACTCCACGAAGCTGCGGATGCCGCCCTCGTAGCACATGCTCTCCCGCTTGACCTCCTCGCCCCGCTCGTCGGTGAGGGTGATGCGCACGCCGGCGTTGAGAAAACTCTCCTCCCGCAGGCGGGTGAGAAGGGTGTCGTAGTCGTAGACGGTGGACTCGGTGAACATCACCGGGTCGGGCTTGAAGCGCACGGTGGTGCCGCTGGAGGCGGCGGGGCCCACGATCTTCAGATCGCCGTCGGCGATGCCGCGCCTAAAGGACTGGCGGTACTCGTGGCCGCCCCGGCGCACGCTCACCTCCAGCCACTCGGAGAGGGCGTTCACCACGCTGGCGCCCACGCCGTGCAGGCCGCCGGCCACCTTGTAGCCGGAATTTTCGCCGCCGAACTTGCCGCCGGCGTGGAGCACGGTAAACACCACCGTCACCGCCGGGATGCCCAGCTTGGGCTGGATGTCCACGGGGATGCCGCGGCCGTTGTCGGTGACCTCGATGATGTCGCCCTTTTTGATGGTGACCTCGATGTGGTCGCAGAAGCCGGCCAGCGCCTCGTCGATGGAGTTATCGACGATCTCGTACACCAGGTGATGCAGGCCCCGGGGGCCGGTGGAACCGATGTACATGCCCGGCCGCTTGCGCACCGCCTCCAGGCCTTCCAGCACCTGAATCTGGCTGCCGTCGTAGTCCTCGGCCTGGCCCACTGTCTGCTTGTTCAACTCGTCTGCCATTCTCTCGTTCTCCTTATCCGTGTTTCAAAGCGCGCTGCCGCGCTGGTATTGGTCCAGATTGTCCAGCCGCTCGCACCGCCGCTGCAGCGTGCGGGCGGAGATGGGGCTGACGAACACCGTCTGCACCGGGAAATCGGTCACCACAAAGCTTTTGGGCAACTCCCCGGAAACGGTGACCACCGCCCCCTCCTCTTCGGCCCGGCGCAGAAACTGCCGGGTGTTCTTGGCCACCGAACTGGAGTCGATGTCAAAGATGCCGATGATGTCCCTGGTGTGGACCACATAGTCCTGCCCGAGATGAAGATACATGCTATCCCTCCAAAAGCCGGCCGCCCTCCATCCGGAGCATGACCCCCGCCGCCTTGTGAAAGAGGCTGGAATCGCAGGCGGTGACGATGGTCTGTTTCTCCCGCACCCGGGTGAGCAGGTACTCCTGCCGGGTGGGGTCCAGTTCGCTGAGCACGTCGTCCAGCAGCATCACCGGATGCTCGCCGGTGACGTCGGCGGCCACCGCCGCCTCCGCCAGCTTGACGCTGAGCACCGCGCTGCGCTGCTGGCCCTGGCTGGCAAAATTTTTGGCGGGCTGGCCGTCCAGCACCAGTTCCAGGTCGTCCCGGTGGGGGCCCGCGGTGCAAAAGCCCGCCCGCCGGTCGGCCAGGCGGCTGTCGGCCAGGGCGGCGGCCAGCCCCCCCGGCGAAAACCCGCAGCGGTAGCAGAGGCTCAACGCCTCGCTGCCGCTGCTGATCTCGGCGTAATTCTTTTGGGCCAGGGGCGCAAGGCGCGCCATCCACGCCGCCCGCCGGCGGCGGATCTCCTCCCCCTGTACGGCCAGGTCGGCGTCGAAGGCGTCGCACATTTCCGCCGCGCCGGGGGTGCGCTCCCAGAACTTTAACAGGCTGTTTTTCTGGGCCACCAGCCGGGCGTAGCGCCGCAGGGTGGCCAGGTACCCGGGGTACAGCTGGCACAGCGCCGCGTCCATGAAGCGGCGGCGGCGCTGGGGGCTGCCCTTGACCAGTTCCAGGTCGCCCGGCTCGAACACCACCGCGGTGAACAGCCCCGCCAGTTCCGACGCCCGGCCGGACTCCACCCCGTTGATCTTGCAGGTGCGCCCGGGGCGGGGGCTGTCCTTGGCGCCCACCGCCACGCGCACCCACACCTCGCCTTTGTCCTCCCGCAGGATGGGGCCCTCCATCACCGCGAAGGGCTGGCCCTGGCGGATGAGCTGGGCGTCCTTGGCACCCCGGAAACTCTTGGCCCCGGTGAGCAGCCACACCGCCTCCAGCAAATTCGTCTTGCCCTGGCCGTTGGCCCCGGTGATGACCGTGAGCTCCTCGCCGGGCCTGAAGTCGGCGCTGGCGATGTTGCGGTAGTTGGCCATGATGAGACGTTTCAGCCGCATGGCGTTCAGCGCCCTTCGCCGATGGCCACGGTGCGGCCGTCCAGGGTGACGGTGTCGCCGGCCCGCAGCTTCTTGCCCCGCATGGTGCACACTTCGCCGTTCACCTGGACCTGGCCGTCCTGGATGAGCAGCTTTGCCTCGCCGCCCGTCTCCACCAGGCCCGCCAGCTTGAGCAGGCTGTCCAGCTTGATGTATTCGGTGTGAATCAGAATCTTTTCCATATTCGCTCTCTTTTAGTCGTTTTTGAAGCGCACCGGCAGCACCAGATAGATGAAGTCGTTGCTGTCGTCCGCCGGCAGGATCTTCACCGGGCTCAAGGGGCCGGTCATCTCCATGGCCACCTTGTCGCAGCGGGCGCTGCGCAGCGCGTCCAGCAGGTAGCGGTTGTTGAAGCCGATCTCCACCGCCTCGCCCTCGATGTCCGCGTCGAACTCGTCCACCACCTTGCCCAGGTTCGTCTGGCAGCGCACGGTGACCTTTTTGTCAAAGAGGATGCGCAGCGGGTTTTTCAGCCGCTCGGTGATGATGAGGCTGGCCCGCTCGATGGTGTCGATGAAGTCCCGCGTCTCCAGAATGACCCTCGTCTTGTAGCCGGAGGGGATGACGTTGGAGTAATTGAGGAACTCGCCCTCGATGAGGCGGGAGAGGATGACGTAGCTGCCCGCCTCGAACACCACGAACCGCCGGTTGGCGGAGATGTACACGTCCTGGTCGTCGTCGCCCAGCAGCTTATTGACCTCGGTGAGGGTCTTGGCGGGGATGATGATGCGGATGTGCTTTTGGGCGGTGATGGGCCGCTCCACGATGGCCAGGCGGTAGCCGTCCAGCGCCACCACGGTGAGCTTGTCCTCCTCGATGGCGAACAGTTCGCCGGTGTGGGCGGGCTTTTTGTCGTCCTGGCTCACGGCGTAGAGGGTCTTGTCGATCATGTCCCGCAAAGTGCCCGCCTTGAGGCTGAGGGTGCGGTCGGCGCCGGGGTTCGGCAGGTCGGGGTAGTCCGCCGCGCTCATGGCCAGGATGTCGAACTCCGCCACGCCGCCTTTGATGGTGGCGTGGCCGCCGTCGCCGGTGGTGATGTCGATGTCCCCCGCCGGCAGCCGACGCACCATGTCGCCCAAAAGCTTTGCCGACAGCACGATCTCCCCCGGCTCCCGCACGTTGGCCTCGATGGTGGTGGTGATGGCCATCTCCAGGTCGTAGCCGGTGAGGGTGAGCTGAAAGCCCTCGGCCTTCAGGAGGATGCCCTCCAGCGCCGGGATGGACGAGCGAAGGGTCACAGCCCGGCTGACGCCGTCGATGGCGGCGGACAAAAGGGATTTGTCGCAGACGATGTTCATATTCTGCGCTCCTTTCTTTCAAAACGCGAAAAGGCGTATATAACAAACCTCAATGGAGCCGTAGTAATAGGGGGTGTGAATCTTGTGAAAAAGGGGGACGAGCTCTCTGGCGGCGCGGCGTGAAGGGTTGTTGACAAGTTTTTCGTCTCTGTGAGCAACTTGTTGAAACCGCGCGGGGCCCGGATTTTTCCACACCGGGGTGTGGAAAAGGTATGTTGAATGTTGAATACTATGTTGAAAAGGTTGAATTTCACATTCCGTTCACACCCGGCCCTTGCCGGCGGCTCAGGTGCGCACGTTTTTGATGATGTCCTCCACCGTCTCCTTGAGGCGGCGGTCGTTTTGCAGGTTCTGCTCCATGGCCTTGAGGGAGTAGACGATGGTGGAGTGGTCCCGGCCGCTGAACTCCCGGCCGATGTCCTCCATGCTCATGCCGGTGATCTCCCGCACCATATAGATGGCGGTCTGCCGGGCGGCGGAGATGTTGGCGGTGCGGCGCATGCCCCGGATCTCGGCGGGGGAGACGTTGTAGGTGCGGGCCACCTCGCTGATGATCTTCTCGATGGTCACCGGCACCGGCTGGGTCTCGTTGAGGATGTCCTTGATGGCGTTCTGGGCCACCCCGATGGCCGGCTGGATGCCCTCCAAAAGGTAGTAGGCGTTCAGCTTCTTCACCGCGCCCTCCAGCTGGCGGATGTTGCTCTTTAAGTGGTTGGCGATGAACTCGGCCACGTCGTCCGGCATCCGCAGGTTGAGCAGTTCCGCCTTGCGGCGGATGATGGCTACCCGCGTCTCGAAGTCCGGCGGCTGGATGTCGGCGGTGAGGCCCCACTCGAACCGGGTGCGCAGCCGCTCCTCCAGGCTCTTGATCTCCTTGGCGGGGCGGTCGCTGGCCAGCACGATCTGCTTGCCCGCCGCGTGCAGGGTGTTGAAGGTGTGGAAAAACTCCTCCTGGGTGCTCTCCTTGCCGGCGATGAACTGGATGTCGTCCACCAGCAATACGTCCGCCGGGCGGTAGGTCTGGCGGAACTCCTCGGTGCGGCCCGCCTGGATGGCGCTGATCAGCTCGTTGGTGAAGGTCTCGCAGTCCACATACACGATGTTGAACTCCGGGTGGTTCTTCTTGATCTCGGTGGCGATGGCGGTGAGCAGGTGGGTCTTGCCCAGGCCCGACTGCCCGTAGATGAACAGGGGATTGTAGGCCCCCGAGGGATTGGACGCCACCGCCTGCGCCGCCGCGTAGGCGAACTGGTTGGAGGGGCCCTTGATGAAGTTTTCAAAGGTGAAGTCGTAGCGGCCGTCCGGTTCCGGTTCCGGCTCGGCGGGCACGGGGGCCTCCGGCTGGGCCGCCGCGGGCACCACCAGCTCCACCTCCACGTCGAAGCCCAGCACCGCCGCCAGCGCCTCCTTCAGAAGGGGGGTGTACCGGTCCCGCACGATGGTGCAGATGAAGTCGTTGCGCACCGCCAGCGTCACCTTGCCGCCCGCCTCGAAGCGCACCGCCTCCAGCCCGTCGATGTACAGGTTGTAGGTGGCGTCCACCAGGCGCTCTTTGCAGTATTCTTTAGCCGCGGCCAAAACGTCGTTGAAAGAATCCATAGGTTTTTAACGCTCCAATATTTGATGATTTGGTATCCGATTCATTATATCATAGAAGGTTATGTTTTACAATTCTAAATTACTATTATATATATTATTTCTATTATAGCGGAATATGGGCAAACAGCGGCCGTTTCATGCGCAAAAAGGGCTTTGTAAGGCAAAAAACCTTTTCAGAAAGTGTTGACAAACCTTGCGCTTTTCAAGTATACTTTTATGTTGCAGGGCCATCCCTAAAAGCTGGGACGGGCAAAATGAAAAATCCGCCCCGCGCCGCGCGGGGTCACACATTGGAGGAATACATCATGAAAAGAACTTTCCAGCCCAAGAAGCGTCAGCGCAGCGGCGTGCACGGTTTTCTGAAGAGAATGGCGTCCAAGAACGGCCGCAAGGTCATCGCCGCCCGCCGCGCCAAGGGCCGGGCCAAGCTGTCCGCCTGAAATAGCGCCTTGTGAACAAAGGCAACACGCGAAGGTCACTGGTTATCAGGTGGCCTTCTTTTTCCATATGGGGGAACCATGCGATACCGGCCCATCACAAAAAATAAAGAGTTCTGCCGGGCCTACGCCCGGGGCAAGGCCTATGTGCACCCCAAGCTGGTGCTGTATGTGAACAAAAACCGTCTGGGCCGCACCCGGGTGGGCCTCACCGCCACCAAAAAGATCGGCGGCGCGGTGCAGCGCAACCGGGCCAGGCGGGTGATGCGGGCGGCGCTGTACCAGACGCTGCCCTACAACGTGGGGGCCTATGACCTGGTGTTCGTGGCCCGGGGCCAGACGGTGCGCTGCAAAAGCGGCGAGGTGGCCGCCGCGGCGGCCCAGCTTTTGAAAAAGGCGGGCCTTGTGCCATGATCGCCCGGCTGCTCATCGCCCCGATCCGCTGGTACAAAAAATACCTCTCGCCCCATCTGGGCAACAACTGCCGCTTTCGCCCCACCTGCAGCGAATACGCCATGGAGGCGCTGGCGGTGCACGGCGCGGCCAAGGGCCTTGTGCTGAGCGTCTGGCGCATTTTGCGCTGCAACCCCTTCGGAAAGGGCGGCTACGACCCGGTGCCCGAAAAGGGCCGCTGGAAAAGCGATAAGCGGAACCTCTTCCGCTGAAAGCGCTTCCCCCTCCTTTACTCTGCCTCTTGTGACTCGGGCGGTTTGCGCCCGCTTTGAGTCCTTCGAACCAAAAAATAAACAGTCCCGGCGCGCAAACGGGGCGGAATGGAACAACTATGGGATTTTTGGGTTTTCTTGGCACCCCTCTGGGGTATGTGCTGCAGTGGATGTACAACCTCTTCGGCAGCTACGGCTGGGCGCTGATCGTCTTCACCATCGTGGTGCGTCTGTGCAGCTTCCCGCTGCAGATCGGCCAGCAGAAGAACACCGCCCGCATGGCGGCCTACAAGCCGATGATCGACGAGATCCAGAAAAAGTACGCCAAAGACCGGGACAAGCAGAATGAAGAGCTCATGCGCCTGCAGCAGGAATACGGCTACAACCCCACCGCCGGCTGCCTGCCCATGTTCGTGAACTTCTTCATCATGTTCGGCGTTATCGAGGCGGTGTATTACCCGCTGCAGCACATCCTGCACATCAGCAAGGACGTGCTCACCCAGATCGCCGGCATCCTGGGCATGGCCTACAACTACACCACCAACACCGCCATCATCCAGCAGGTGCAGGCGGGCACCCTGCCCGCCGAGGCCAGCGCCCTGCTCACCCCCGAGCAGCTGGAGAGCATCAAGAACTTCAACGTCATGTTCCTGGGCATGGACCTCACCGTCAAGCCGGAGCTGGCCTTCAATGTTCTGCTGATCTTCCCCATCCTCAGCGTGGTGACCA
This sequence comes from Candidatus Allofournierella merdavium, assembly GCF_944382735.1. NCBI lineage: Bacteria > Bacillati > Bacillota > Clostridia > Eubacteriales > Oscillospiraceae > Allofournierella > Candidatus Allofournierella merdavium. The sequence continues at coordinate 89,172 of NZ_CALWND010000011.1, forward strand.
TGGCCCTGAGCAACGTGATCATGATGAGGTCCACCGGGCAGGAGCTGCAGGGCAGCATGAAGTGGATGCCCTGGATGATGAGCCTGATGTTCGTCTGGATCGCCTTCACCGTGCCCGTGGCCTTCTCGCTGTACTACACCGTGTCCAACCTGCTGATGCTCATCACCAGCATGGTCCTGCGCAAGATGTATGACCCCGAGAAGATGAAGGCCAAGGTGGCCGCGGAGATCGAGGAGAAGAAGAAGGCCAAAAAGGCCAAAAAACAGGTCAAGGTCGTGGACGAAAAGACCGGCGAGGAGACGCTGAAGGACGTGACCGAGGCGGAGATGAACCGCCTGCGCCTGGAGCGGGCCCGCGCCCTGGACGCCGAACTGTACAAGGACGAGCGCACCACGCCTCTGAACGCCAAGACCGGGGAGGAAGAATCATGCGAGAAGTGATCGTTACCGGCAAGACTGTGGAAGAAGCCACCGAGAAGGCCTGCCTGGAGCTGGGCCTGCCCCGGGAGGAAGTGAGCATCGAGATCCTGGAGATGCCCACCCGCAAGCTGTTCAAATCCACCCCCGCCAAGGTGAAGGCCACCGCCGAGGAGACGGAGGAGCCCGCGGCACAGCAGCCCGCCGTGCCGCAAAAGCCCGCCGCCCCCGCGCCGAAGGCGGAGCAGCGGCAGGCCCCCGAGGCCCCGAAGGCCCCGGAGAAAAAGCCCCAGGCCCCCGCGGCGGAAGAGACCGTAGAGGCGGAGCAAACGGAGCAAGAGCCCGCCCCTGACCAGGGGGAGGGCGCGTCCCTCACCGAGGCCCAGCAGGCCAAGCTGGACGCCGCGGTGGAATACCTGAAAACGGTGTTCGCCGCCATGGGCGCGGGCGAGGTGACCATGACCACCCACCGGCAGGGCGAGGCCTGCATCATCCGGGTGGAGGGCGACGACGTGGGCATCCTGATCGGCCACCGGGGCGAGACGATGGAGAGCCTGTCCTATCTCGCCAGCCTGGTGGCCAACCGGCTGCCCGGCGAGTACATCAAGCTGGGGCTGGACGTGGCCGGCTACCGGGGCAAGCGGGAGAAGGACCTGGAGGCCCTGGCCCGGCGGATGGGCGCCAAGGTGCTGCGCACCGGCCGCAGCTGGGCCATGGACCCCATGAACCCCTACGAGCGGCGGATCATCCACTCCACCATCAGCGGCATGGAGGGCCTGCGCAGCGAGTCCAAGGGCGAGGGCGCCGACCGCCGCGTGGTGATCTACCCCACCGACCCCGAGGCCCGCGGCACCGCCTTTGAGCGGGAGCGCCGGGGCGGCCGCGGCGGCCGGGGCGGTCGCGGCGGCAAGGGCCGGGGCGACAAGCCCCGCAAGGGCGGCGAGCGCCGCTCCAGCGTGCCCGCCCGGGAGTTTGCCGACACCCCCCGCGACGAGGGCGCCGAGCCCATGGCTCCCAAGCGCACCCAGCTGATCGACGACGCGGAGGGCTTTGCCCTCTACGGCAAGATCGAGCTGTAAAAACAGAACAAAGGTTTTCCGTCCGGCCCGGTTTGGGCCGGGCGGTTTTTGTTTTGGCGGGGGAGGGGAGAGGGGCAGGCGCCGCACACTGTCCGCGACCGGCGGGCCGAAGCGAAGCCCGGTCCTCCGCACATAGTGCGCATCGGAACGGACATTTTCCGTCGTCGTGGAAAATGTCCGAGACGCCGCGTGCGGTGCGGAGGGACCGGGCGCAGTATGTGCGCTGCTGCTCCACGCGCGGAGCAAACGGTCCGGGCGAAACAGGGGGAGAGCCGCCCCGCCCCCTTGCCCCGCCGGCGGCGCTGTGCTACAATAAATCGGATATACCCAAATTTGTGCGGCCTTATGCCGCGTTTCAGGGAGGCGTTTTTCATGGCCGAGACCATCGTGGCGCTGGCCACCCCGCCGGGGGTGGGGGGCATCGCCGTGGTGCGCCTGTCCGGCGAGGCGGCGCTGACGGTGGCGGCGAAGGTATTTTTTCCACACAACGCCGCCAAAAAAGTGGAAAACGCGAAGGGCTACACCGCCCTCTACGGCAAATTCATGGCCGATGGCCGGGAACTGGACGACGGGGTGGCCCTCTTTTTCCGGGCGCCCCACAGCTACACCGGCGAGGACGTGGCGGAACTCAGCTGCCACGGCGGGCCGGTGGTGGCCCAGAGCCTCATTGACGCCTGCATCGCCGCGGGGGCACGCCCGGCGGGGCCGGGGGAGTACACCCGGCGCGCCTTTGTAAACGGGCGCATCGACCTGACCCAGGCGGAGGCGGTGATGAGCCTGATCGACGCGGCGGGGCGGCAGGGCGCGGCACTGGCCCGCACGGCGCTGGACGGCGCGCTGGCAAGGCGTATCCAGGAGTTCAAGCAGCGGCTGGTGGCCCTGGCGGGGCACATCGCCGCCTGGGTGGACTTCCCCGAGGAGGGCGTGCCCGCCCTGGCTCCCGAAGCCCTTGCCGCCACCCTGGACGAAGTTTCCGCCGGCCTTGCCGAACTCATCAAAAACTTCGGCGCGGGGGCGGTGCTGCGGGAAGGGGTGGACGCGGCCATTGTGGGCAGCCCCAATGTGGGCAAGAGCACCCTGCTCAACCTGCTGGCGGGCTTCGACCGGGCCATCGTCACCCCCATCGCCGGCACCACCCGGGACGTGGTGGAGCAGGCAGTGATGCTGGGCGGCGTGCGCGTCACCCTGCGGGACACCGCCGGCCTGCGGGACACCGGCGACGTGGTGGAGGCGGAGGGCATCCGCCGCAGCCGCCGCGCCATGGAGGAGGCGGGCCTCATCCTGGCGGTGTTCGACGGCTCGGCCCCCCTCACCGAGGCGGACCGGCAGCTGGCGGCGGACTGCGCCGGCCGCCCGGCCGTCGCCATCGTGAACAAGAGCGACCTGCCGCAGCAGTTCGACACGGCGGCCGTTGCCGGCAGCTTCTCCGAAGTGGTCACCCTGGCCGCGGGCCGGGGCGAGGGAGCTGAAGCCCTGGGCGAGGCGGTGCGCCGGGTGCTGGGGGTGGCCGGTCTGGACCCCAACGTCCCCTGCCTTGTGAGCCGGCGGCAGTACGCCGCCGCCTGCGAGGCGCGGGACGCGCTGGCCGAGGCGAAAAACGCCCTCGGCGGCGGCTTCGGCCTGGACGCGGTGAGCGTCTGCGTGGACGACGCCCTCTCCGCCCTCTGCCGCCTCACCGGCGAGGACGCCTCCGACGCCGTGGTGGAGGAGGTGTTCTCCACCTTCTGCGTGGGCAAATAGTTTTAGCGGCACACGTTCATACCTCGGAGCGAAACATAGTTTATTTGCAGGTTCATTCCTCGGCGATTGTGGAAAGTTTTAGCGGCACACGTTCATACCACAGAGTGAAACAAAGCCTATTTGCAGGTTCCTTCCTCGGCGATTGTGGAAAGTTTTATCGGTTCACGTTCACACCGCGGTGATGAACAAAACTTGCCCGCAGGTTCGTTCCGCAGCGAATGTGGGAAGTTTTAGCGGCACACGTTCATACCTCGGAGCGAAACATAGTTTATTTGCAGGTTCCTCCCTTGGTGTTTGCGGGCAGTTTTATCGGCTCGCGTTCACACCCCGGAGCGAAACATAGTTTATTTACAGGTTCGTTCCTCGGCGGGTATGGGCAGTTTTATCGGCTCACGTTCATGCTGCGGTGATGAACAGAACTTGCCCGCAGGTTCCTTCCGCGGTGTTTGCGGAATGTTTTATCGGCTCACGTTCACGCTTTTGAGTTGAACAAAACCCGTTTGCAGGTTCGTCCCGCGGCGGCGTGACTTAATTTCTTTCCGAAAGGGGGGCCGTCCATGGCTTCCGACACAAAGGGCCTGGTCCATCTGGGCGATTTTGACGTAATTGTTGTGGGCGCGGGCCACGCCGGCATCGAGGCCGCGGCGGCGGCCGCCCGGCTGGGGGCCTCCACCGGCCTGTTCACCCTGGGGCTGGACGGCATCGGCAACATGCCCTGCAACCCCAGCATCGGAGGCACCGCCAAGGGGCACCTTGTCCGCGAGATCGACGCCCTGGGCGGCGTGATGGCCCTGGCCGCCGACGCCACCACCCTCCAAAGCCGGATGCTCAACCGGGGCAAGGGGCCGGCGGTGCACTCTTTGCGGGCGCAGATCGACCGGCAGGCCTACCACCGGTTCACAAAGCAGTATCTGGAGCACATCCCCGGCCTTGCCATCAAACAGGCCGAGGTGGTGGACATTCTGATTGAAAACGGCCGGGTGCAGGGGGTCTGCACCCGCCTCCACGGTTTTTACGGCGCGAAGGCGGTGGTGCTCTGCACCGGCACCAACCTGGCCGGCAAGATTTTCGTGGGGGACGCCAGCGTGCCCAGCGGCCCCGACGGCCAGCACGCCGCCACCCTGCTGGCCGAGAGCCTGCGGGCGGCGGGTCTTCCCATGCGCCGCTTCAAGACCGGCACCCCCGCCCGGGTGCACCGGCGCAGCATCGACTTCTCGGTGCTGGAGCGCCAGCCGGGGGAGGAGCCGCCAGAGCCCTTCAGCTTCCTCACGCCTCCCGGCGGGGTGAAGAACCAGGTGGACTGCTTCATTGCCTGGACCAATCCCGCCACCCACGAGGTCATCCGGCAGAATCTCCACCGCTCGCCCCTCTACGGCGGGGCCATCGAGGGCATCGGCCCCCGCTACTGCCCCAGCATCGAGGACAAGGTGGTGCGCTTCGCCGACAAGGAGCGGCATCAAATTTTCGTGGAGCCCTGCGGGCCGGACACCGAGGAGATGTATCTCCAGGGCATGAGCAGCAGCCTGCCCGAGGACGTGCAGATCGCCATGTACCGCACCATCCGGGGCTTTGAACACCTTGAGATCATGCGCCCGGCCTACGCCATCGAGTACGACTGCATCGACCCCCAGGCTTTGCGCCACACCCTTGAGAGCCGGGCGGTGGCGGGCCTCTACGGCGCGGGGCAGTTCAATGGCACCAGCGGCTACGAGGAGGCGGCGGCCCAGGGCCTGCTGGCGGGGGCCAACGCCGCCCTGGCGGTGCTGGGAAAGGAGCCCATGACCCTGCCCCGCTACACCTCCTATCTGGGCACCCTGGTGGATGACCTGGTCACCAAGGGAGTGATGGACCCCTACCGGATGATGACCAGCCGCAGCGAGTACCGCCTCACCCTTCGGCAAGACAACGCCGACGAGCGCCTCACCCCCATCGGCCGCAAGTTCGGCCTGGTGGACGACGAGCGCTGGGCCGCCTTCCAGAAGGCCATGGAGATAAAAACGGCCGAGGAAAAGCGGCTGGCCTCCGCCACCATCCACCCGGCGCAGCTGAACGCCGTCACCGAAAAAGAGGGCCTCGCCCCGGTGGAAAAGGGAGGCACGGCGGCCCAGCTGCTGCGCCGGCCGGAGATCACCTACGCCCACATCGCGGCGGTCATCGGCCCCGGCGAGGGGGTGGACGGCCGCATGGCCGGCCGCATCGTCACCGAGATCAAGTATGAAGGCTACATCGCCCGGCAGCAGCGGGCCATCCGGGAGACAAAGCGGCTGGAGAGCCTTGCCATCCCGGCCGATTTCGACTACGCGCCCCTTTCCGGCCTGCGGCTGGAGGCGCGGGAAAAGCTGCAAAAGCTGCGCCCGGCGGACCTGGCGGCGGCGGGGCGCATCCCCGGCGTGTCGCCCGCCGACCTGGCGGTGCTGTCGGTGGCGGTGGCCGCCGCCCGAAAAAAACAGGAAGGGGAGAACCACCTATGATCGACAAGCAGCGCCTGGCGGCAAAGTGCGCCGCCGCGGGCATCGAACTCACCGGCGATATGCTGGACAAGCTGGACCAATACGCCGAATGCCTGGTGGAGTACAACCAAAAAGTGAACCTCACCGCCATCACCGACCCGGAGGGCATCGAGGACAAGCACTTTGTGGACAGCCTGCTCTTCGCCGCCCGGCCCGAGGTGGCGGGCAAGCTGGTGGACGTGGGCACCGGCGCGGGCTTCCCCGGCGTGGTGGCCAAAATTTACAAGCCCGACCTGGCCCTCACCCTGATGGAGCCCACCGGCAAGCGGGTGGATTTTCTGCGCTGGGTCTGCGGCCGGCTGGGCCTTGCCGGCGTGGAGTTCGCCAAGGAGCGGGCGGAGGAAGCCGCCCGCAAGCAGTGGCGGGAGGCCTTCGACGTGGCCTGCGCCCGGGCGGTGGCCGCCCTGCCGGTGCTGAGCGAGTACTGCCTGCCCCTGGTAAAGGTGGGGGGCGTGTTCATCTCCCTCAAAGGCTCCGGCGGCGAGGAAGAACTGGCCGCCGCCAAAAACGCCATCGCCAAACTGGGCGGCGCCTGGAGGGAAACGGTGCCCCTGCGCCTGCCCGGCGGCGACGAGCGGTGTTTGATTTTGTGTGAAAAGATTTCGCACACTTCGACCGTTTACCCCCGTAACGGCGGAAAGATCGCAAAAGCTCCCCTGAAGTGACCCGCCCCCTGGCGGCTGGTGTCATTTTCTGTAAATGGAAAATACTGGAAAATATCGGATGTTCGTGGTATACTTTTCCCAGCAAGGGAAGGAGGGCGAAGACGCCCGCCTTTTCGAACGAGGAAGGGAAAAAGAGCCGCGGGCGTCCGATTTTTTTGCAAAAAAGAGGACAGGCGCCCGCCGCCGGGAAGGAGAATGCCCCATGCTGAACGCGCGACCGAAGGTACAGGGAAAGGTGCTGTTGCTGCCGGTGGACAAGATCGTGCCCTCGGCGCACCAGGCCCGCACCCATTTTGACGAGCAGGAGATCGCCCGCCTGGCGCTGAGCATCGCCCAGAACGGCCTGTTGCAGCCGGTGAGCGTGCGCCCGGGAAAGAAAAAGGGCGAGTACGAACTGGTGGCGGGGGAGCGGCGGCTGCGGGCCTGCAAGCTGGCGGGCCTTGCGGAGATCCCGGCCATCCTGGCCCAGCGGGACGAGAGCCAGGCGGCGGCGCTGGGCCTGTTGGAGAACATGCAGCGCCAGGGCCTCGACCCCTTCGAGCAGGCCCGGGGCATCCGGGAGGTGATCGCCCTCTGGGGCTGCACCCAGGAGGAGGCGGCCAGGCGGCTGGGCATCGCCCAGCCCACCCTGAACAATAAGCTGCGCCTGCTGGCCCTTACCGACGAACAGCAGGCCTATTGTGTCGACCACGGCCTCACCGAGCGGCACGCCCGGGCGGTGCTGCGCCTGCCGGAGGCCGAACAGCGCAGCCGGGCGCTGGCGCAGTTCGCGGCAAAACGGATGAACGCCCGCCAGGCGGACGAGTATGTGGAGCGCTGCCTGCAGAAGAAGCCCGCCCGCCGCCGCGCGGTGCCCATGGTGAGGGACGTGCGCATCTTTGTGAACACCATCAACAAGGCGGTGCGCCTGATGGTGGACGCGGGGGTGCCCGCCAGCGCCACCAGGCGGGAAGGGGAGGGGTATGTGGAGTACACCGTCCACATCCCCACCGCCTCTGTGGCCCGGAAAGATGCCGTCCGCGGGGTGGCCGCCCCGGCGGGGCAAAATGAACCGGCAACGGTGGGCGCGCCCGGCTGCTCCGCCTGAGGGCCGGCGATTGCCGGCCCCAAAACGCAAAAACGCCTCTGAGCAGGAGCGACGCCGCTTTCCGCCGGATGCGCCCGGCCCGTCCATAGGGGATGGCGGCGCCTTCGCCCGCCGCCGTGCGCGGCGATGCCAACGTGTTGCCCGAACCGGGCTAAGCCTCTTGAAGGCGCACTGTCGGCTGCCGCAACGGGCCTTGCCCGCTCTCATCATCATTGCCCTTAACATTCCCGGGGCCTCTGACCGTTCCATCGGCCGGGGGCCCCGGGTTTTTCTCTGCCAATGTTCCATGTGGAACAATGAAAAAGCCCTGGGGCGAACTCCGGGGCGAAGAAGAAAAAAGTATTCTCAGCGCGGGCGGTCAGGCCTGCCGCCGGCCAAAGGGGATGAACAGCAGCGGCGCGAACTGGGCGGCAACCGTCGCCGCGGGCAGGGGAAGGGAACACCGCGTCAACAGGTAGGCAAGGCTGCCGGTCCAGGTATAAAACCGGGCAAGAAACAGGCTGACCTTCAGCGGAAAGGAGGGAAGCAAAAGCTGCGCCAGCACCACGGCCAGCAGCGGCAGCACCAGCAGCGCGGCCGAACAGGCAATTTCCCGCCGCGTCATCGGGCGAAAGGCCCACAGTCCGCCAACCAGCAGCACCAGAAGAAACAGCACGCCCTCAAACAGCAGGGTGCGCAGGGGGTCGGTGGAGACTTCAACGGAACCGTCCCCAAGTTCCGTCCGCTTTACATAAAACAGATAGCCTGGAAAAATCGTCAGCCAGTAACAGAGCAGGCTTGCCAAAAGACTGAACACAGACACCCGCCACAGGGTGCGGACACGGATGTTCATAGGTTGCCTCCTTATGCTGTGATCTTGACCACAGTATAACATGGGCAGCGAAAAATGAGAAGGGGGACAAAGGCCGGGGAGGGGCGTGTTTCAGCCCGGCGCGGGGATGTCGGGGTACCGTCCGCAGCCCCCGGCCTCACCGGGCATGCCGGGGGCACCGCCCTCGGCGAACGCAAACAAAGCGGCAGGTACCGGCTTACTGTCCGCCACCACCGGACTGAGGCGAAGCCCGGCCCTCCTGCCCCCTGCCCGGCAGCCAGGGAGAGCCATCCTTCGTTTGCCCCAGAACGGACACTTTTCTTCGTCGTGGAAAATGTCCGAGATGTCGCGTGCGGTGCGGAGGGACCGGACGCAGTGAGTGCA
>NZ_CALWND010000012.1:0-88402 GCF_944382735.1 Candidatus Allofournierella merdavium
AGGTGCGCCGCGAGCGCATGGGCCACATCGAGCTGGCCGCCCCCGTCAGCCACATCTGGTACTTCAAGGGCATCCCCAGCCGCATCGGCCTGATGCTGGACATCAGCCCCCGGCAGCTGGAAAAGGTGCTGTACTTCGCCAGCTACATCGTCATCGACCCCGGCTACACCCCGCTGGAGAAAAAGCAGCTGCTCAGCGAAAAGGAATACCGGGAGATGCGCGAGCGCTATGAGGACGAGTTCCGCGCCGCCATGGGCGCCGAGGCCATCAAGGAACTGCTGGCCGAGATCGACCTGGACGCGCTGAGCGAGCAGCTTCACGCCGAACTGGAAGAGGCCGGCGGCCAGAAGCGGGTGCGCATCCTCAAGCGGCTGGAAGTGGTGGAGGCGTTCCGCCACTCCGGCAACCGCCCCGAGTGGATGATCCTGGACGTGGTGCCGGTCATCCCGCCGGACATCCGCCCCATGGTGCAGCTGGACGGCGGCCGCTTCGCTACCAGCGACCTGAACGACCTGTACCGCCGGGTCATCAACCGCAACAACCGCCTCAAGCGCCTTTTGGAGCTGGGTGCGCCGGACATCATCGTGCGCAATGAGAAGCGCATGTTGCAGGAGGCGGTGGACGCCCTGATCGACAACGGCCGCCGCGGCCGCCCGGTCACCGGCCCCAACAACCGCCCGCTGAAGAGCCTGTCCGACATGCTCAAGGGCAAGCAGGGCCGCTTCCGCCAGAACCTGCTGGGCAAGCGCGTGGACTACTCCGGCCGTTCCGTCATCGTGGTCGGGCCCGAACTGAAGATGTATCAGTGCGGTCTGCCCAAGGAGATGGCCCTGGAGCTGTTCAAGCCCTTCGTCATGAAGGACCTGGTGCAGAAGGGCCTGGCCAACAACATCAAGTCCGCCCGCAAGATGGTGGAGCGCACCCGCCCCGAAGTGTGGGACAGCCTGGAGACCGTCATCAAGGGCCACCCCGTCATGCTGAACCGCGCGCCTACGCTGCACCGTCTGGGCATCCAGGCCTTTGAGCCGGTGCTGGTGGAGGGCCGCGCCATCAAGCTGCACCCCCTGGCCTGCACCGCCTTCAACGCCGACTTCGACGGCGACCAGATGGCCGTGCACCTGCCCCTGTCGGTGGAGGCCCAGCGGGAGGCCAAGATGCTGATGCTGGCCTCCGGCAACCTGCTCAAGCCCAGCGACGGCGCCCCCGTCACCGTGCCCACCCAGGATATGATTCTGGGCAGCTACTACCTGACCATGGTGAACAAGGGCGACAAGGGCGAGGGCAAGGTGTTCCGCGATGAGAACGAGGCCATCATGGCCTACGTCAGCAAGGTCATCACCCTGCAGGCCCCCATCAAGGTGCGCCGCACCCGCGAGGTGAATGGCGAGGTGCGCTCCAAGCTGGTGAGCACCACCGCCGGCCGCATCATCTTCAACCAGCCCATCCCTCAGGATCTGGGCTATGTGGACCGCAACGACCCCGAGACCATGTTCAACTTCGAGGTGGACTTCCAGGTCACCAAGAAGAACCTGCCGGACATCATCAGCCGCTGCCTTGCCATCCACGGCACCAAGCCCACCAGCGAGATGCTGGACCGCATCAAGGCCCAGGGCTACAAGTACTCCACCATCAGCGGCATCACCGTGGCCGTGTGCGACGCGGTCATCCCGCCCCAGAAGCCGGAGCTGCTGGCCGAGGCCGACGAGCGGGTGAGCAAGGTCATCAAGCAGTTCAACCGCGGCCTTATCTCCAACGAGGAGCGCTATAACAGCGTCATCCAGATCTGGCAGGAGACCACCGACAAGGTGTCCAAGGCGCTGGCCGACAACCTGGAAGAGCGCAACCCCATCTTCATGATGGCGGATTCCGGCGCCCGCGGCTCCATGAACCAGATCAAGCAGCTGGCCGGCATGCGCGGCCTGCTGGCCAACACCGCCGGCAAGACCATCGAGATGCCCATCCGCGCCAACTACCGCGAAGGCCTGAACATCCTGGAATACTTCGTTTCCAGCCGCGGCGCCCGCAAGGGCCTGGCCGACACCGCCCTGCGCACCGCCGACTCGGGCTATCTGACCCGCCGTCTGGTGGACGTGTCCCAGGACGTGATCATCCGCGAGGAGGACTGCGGCGCCACCGAGGGCATCGTGGTCAGCGACATCCGGGAGGGCAAAGAGGAGATCGAGACCTTCCGCGAGCGCCTGATCGGCCGTTTCGCCGTGGGCGACGTGACCAATCCCGCCACCGGCGAGGTCATCGTGCCCGAGGGCAAGATGATGGACCTGTTCGACGCCGACAAGATCATGGCGGCCGGCATCACCAGCCTGGAGATCCGCAGCGTGCTGAGCTGCCGCAGCAAGCTGGGCGTCTGCGCCCGGTGCTACGGCGCCAACCTGGCCAACGGCAACCCCGTGCATGTGGGCGAATCCGTGGGCGTCATCGCGGCTCAGTCCATCGGCGAGCCGGGCACCCAGCTGACCATGCGTACCTTCCACACCGGCGGCATCGCCTCCGCGGAGGATATCACCCAGGGTCTGCCCCGCGTTGAGGAACTGTTCGAGAGCCGCCGCCCCAAGGCGCTGGCCATCATGACCGAGATCGCGGGCACCGCCCACATCGACGACACCAAGAAGAACCGGCATGTGGTGGTGTCCGGTGTGGACGAGAACGGCGCGCCCACCGAAAAGAGCTACCTGATCCCCTTCGGCCAGCGGGTGCGCGTGTCCGAGGGCGACCAGCTGGAAAAGGGCGACATGATCACCGAGGGCCATGCCTACCCCCACGACATCCTGGCCATCAAGGGCCGCACCGCCGTGGAGAACTACCTGATCCAGGAAGTGCAGAAGGTCTACCGCCTGCAGGGCGTGGAGATCAACGACAAGCACATCGAGGTCATCGTGCGGCAGATGCTGCGCAAGGTCCGGGTGGACGACGCCGGTTCCACCAACCTCATCGGCGGCGCCCTGGCCGATAAGATGAAGGTGGAGGAGCAGAACGAGATCATCCGCCAGCGCATCGCCGACGGCGAGGAGGGTCTGAAGGAGGCCAAGTGGACCCAGGTGCTGCTGGGTATCACCAAGGCGTCCCTGGCCACCGACAGCTTCATGTCCGCCGCCTCCTTCCAGGAGACCACCCGCGTGCTCACCGAGGCCGCCATCAAGGGCAAGGTGGACCCGCTCATGGGCCTGAAGGAGAACGTCATCATCGGCAAGCTGATCCCCGCGGGCACCGGCCTGCCGGAGGTGGAGGAGGACCTCATCCGCCGCGAGGCCGAGCAGCTGGGTCTGCCCGTTCCCGAGAAGACCGAGGAGCCCGCGGAGGCGCCCGCCCCCGCCGCTCCCGCCCCTGCCGCCCCCGCGGAGGAGTGAGACCCGGGCGCCGCCCATAGAAAACAGGATACGGCGCGGCGCTTTCCTCCGTGGGAAGGCGCCGCGCTTTGCCATGGGCGGCAATTTGCGGCCTCGGGCCGGAAAATTCTGCAATAAACTGGTGTTTCCCGCCGTTTTCTGATATATAATAAAAAAGATAGGGAAATAGAAAGGGGGGAGCCGGGATGAAGGTCCTTCGGCATACATGGTGGGCGGCGGTGCTGGCGGCGGTGCTGCTGTCCGGCTGCGGCGCGCCGGCGTCTTCCGTGCCGCCCCCCGCCGCCACGGCGGCCCCGTCACCCAGCCCCACCCCCGCGCCCACGCCCGAGCCTACCCCGGAGCCGCCCGCGCGGCAGCTGGAGATCGACCTGCAGGGCGGCGGGCTGGACCTTGCGGACGTGGGGGAGCAGAGCGCCTTTGACAAGGTGCGCTTTTCCGAGGATACATCCATCACCCTGCGGGCGGACGAGACCATCGGCGGATTGTACCTGATCTTCGACCGCCCGGTGGAATGGCAGCTGGAGAGCGCCGGCGCGGTGCAGGCCTGCGGGCAGAACGGCTTCATCCACGAATATGTGGAACTGGAGCAGCCGGCCAGCGCGGTGACGCTGCGCTTCCCGGCGGACACGGTGCTCTGCCGGGTGTCCGCCTTCACCCCGGGCCAGGTGCCGGACTGGGTGCAGCAGTGGCAGCCGCCCTGTGAAAAGGCCGACCTGCTGGTGCTGCCCACCCACGCCGACGACGAACACCTCTGGTTCGGCGGGGCGCTGCCCTACTACGCCGGCGAAAAGGGCTACGCGGTGCAGGTGGCCTATATGACGAACCACTGGGGCGAACCCTACCGGCCCCACGAGCTGCTGAACGGCCTGTGGACGGTGGGGGTGCGCAACTATCCGGTCATCTCCGACTTCCCGGACCTGTACGCCTCCAAGGAGAGCCTGGAGAGCGCCAAGGCGGTCTACGGCGAGGAGACCGTCACCGCCTGGCAGGTGGAGCAGCTGCGCCGCTTCAAACCCAGCGTGGTGCTGGGCCACGACGTGAACGGCGAGTACGGCCACGGGGCCCATCAGCTGAACGCCGTCACCCTGCTGGCGGCGCTGGAGCGCAGCGGCGATGCGTCCCAGTATCCCGAGAGCGCCGCGGAATATGGCGTGTGGCAGGTGCCCAAGTGCTATCTGCACCTCTGGCCGGAAAACACCCTCCAGATGGAGTGGGGCGAGATGCCCCTCGCCGCTTTCGGCGGGCGCACCGCCCTGGAGATGGCGGCGGAGGGATTTGCCTGCCATGTCAGCCAGACCCAGTGGTTTTCGGTGAAGGCCGGCGGCAAAAACGACTGCCGCAAATTCGGTCTGGCCTACACCAACGTGGGCCCGGACGAAGCAAAGAACGACTTTTTTGAACACATCCCGGGCGCGGCGCCCGGTGAACTTGCATGAAGGAGCTGGAGCGTGCTTTGAATACTGAACAAACTTCTGCACAGACTCCCGCCGCGCCTCGCTGGCGCGGCCGTCCGCGGCATCCGGTGCTGCGGGCGCTGGCAATGGCGGGGGTGTTCCTCTGCGCGCTGCTCGCCTTCCTGCTGGGCGCGATCTACATCATCTGCAAGGGGCCCAGCCCCGCGGCGCGGGATCTGTTCGTCCACACGGTGATGGAGACCAGCGCCGCCAAATTCACCGCCCGCATCTTCCTCAGCGCGGAGGAGGTGCAGGCCATCCTGGACAAAAACGGCGTGCTGGAGACCGACGAGGTCACCCAGGCGGGCGGCGAATTTGAGGAGGGCGACGCCCGGGTGCCCAAGGACACCATCGAACTGCACGACGTCACCGGCGGCAGCTTCAAGGGCAAGATGCTGGTGGTGCACGACCCCAGCCGGGTGCGGGTGGCGGCCATCGCCTCCTTCGACCCCGAGGGCAAGGGGCAGAAGCTGGAACAGCTGGTGGCGGACGCGGGCGCGGTGGCCGGCATCAACGGCGGCGGCTTTGCCGATGAGAACGGCGTGGGCAGCGGCAGCGTGCCGCTGGGCCTGGTGATCCAGCAGGGCAAGCTGCGGGCCGGCGGCATGGACCAGGAGTATTCGGTCATCGGCTTTGACGAGAGCGATCACCTGGTGGTGGGCCGCATGACCGGCCGCGAGGCGGTGGACCGGGGCCTGCGGGACGCCCTCAGCTTCGGCCCGGCCTTCATCATCAACGGCGAGGCCGCCGAGATCTCCGGCACCGGCGGCGGGCTCAACCCCCGCACGGTGATCGGCCAGCGGGCGGACGGCGCGGTGCTGCTGCTGGTCATCGACGGGCGGCAGCCTCAGAGCCTGGGCGCCACCTACCAGGACTGCATCCAGGTGATGCAGGAATGGGGCGCGGTGAACGCCGCCAACCTGGACGGCGGTTCCAGCACACAGATGATCTACCAGGGCGAGACGGTGAATGTCTGCGCGTCGCTGTATGGCCCGCGCAATCTGCCCACCGCTTTTGTGGTGGACCAGGCGGAGGAGGGGCAGGAATGAGCAGAGAAAAAAGGGACTACGGCGGCGCCCGCCCCTTCTGGCCCTGGCTGCTGGGCTTTGCCCTGGTGCTGTGTGCCGCGGGCGGCGCGGCGCTCTGGGCGCTTTGGGGGGCGCTGGAACGGTACGAGGAGTCCACGCCCGAAGCGGCCATCCTGCGCAGCGTGCGCGCCGTGCAGACGGGCACGCTGACCGAAGAGGACGTGCCCGCGGCGATGCTGCCCGGGCGCTTTGCCACCGCGCGGCAGTATCTGGACGAAGCGCAGAAACTGCTGAACGGCCTGCCCGACGACCGGGACAGCCTGCGCTTTGTGCAGAAGGGCGACGCCGCCGGGCAGGACGGGGCCGTCACCTATGTGGTGGTGGACGATGAGGACGGCCGGGCGGAATTTACCCTCTTCCCCGACGGGCAGGGCTGGCAGGCCTGGCCCCGGGTGCAGGCGCTGTCCGCCGTCACCATCCGCGCGCCCCGGTCGGCCTCGGTCTTTGTGGACGGCCAGCCGCTGGGCGAGGCCGAATTGAGCGCCACCACCGCCGCCGCCGGCTTTGAGGCGCTGGGGGAGAGCGCGCCCATGGAGTGCACCTGGCGCGTGGAGGGCCTGCTGGAGGAGCCGCAGGTCACCGCCGAGAGCGGGGAGGGCAGCTGCAGGGTGGAATGGGAGAACCCCCTGAACGCCCTGGTCACCGTGGAACCGAACGCGGAGGATGCCGCCGCCCTGGAGGGCTTTTTCGACCGCACCGCCCGCGTCTACGCCCGGTATGTGTCCGCCGACGCGTCCTTTGCCGAACTGCAGGGCGCCCTTGTGGGGGACACGGAGTTTTACAACAGCCTGCGCACCTTCGATTCCAGCTGGTACGTCAGCCACGACTCCACCGCCTTCGAGGACTTCTCGGTCTCGGAACTGGAGAGCCTGGGCCCGGACGCGGCGGCGGGCACCGTGCGTTTCACCTACATGGTCTACAAGGAGGGGCTGCGCCCCCGCAGCTACCCTTCAGTGTACCGGATGTACGCGGTGCGCGGCGAAAACGGATGGAAGCTGCTGGACCTGCAGGTGCAGTGAGTGCGACGGTTTGGAGCCGCCCCGGTCTGCCGGGGCGGCTTTTCCGTTGCCGGGGAAAAACCGGCGGACGGGGCAATGGGCTGGCGCAAAGGCGGCGGGTGTTGTATAATGAACGAAGGTGATCAAGAGGGGAGCAAAACCATGGAGAAGCAAACGGGCCGTCGCTGGGCGGCGGTATTGATCTGCGCGGCGCTGGCGCTGGTCTGGGCGGTGCAAAGCAGCGCCCTGGACCTGTCCCTGCAGTGGGACGCGCCCGCCCGGCTGCCCGCGGCGCTGGCGCAGCAGGGCGACTGGCGGGTCAGCCAGGACGTCTGGCTGGACCCGGGGCGCTATACCGTGGAGTGGGAGGGGGAGAACGGGCCGGAGGCGTTCGTCCTGGCCCCCGACGCGCTCAGCGCCGACAACCGGGAGGGCGTGCGTCTGAACGAGGACGGCGGCCCGTCCTTCACGGTGAGCGGCCAGCGGGTGCGGGTGCAGGTGTGGGTGGACGGCCAGGCGCCCTCCGCCCGGCTGACCTCCGGCCTGTTCTGCGAAAGGGACGGCCTGCTGGCGGTGGCGGCCCTCACGGCGGCGGCGGTGCTGCTGCTGGCGCGGGGCCCCAGGACCGGCGCCCAAAAAGCGGTGCTGGCGGTGCTGGTCTGCTGTGCGCTGGCCTCCAGCCTGCCCGTGCTCACCCCCGGCCTGCCCTACGGGCCGGACCTGCACTTTCATCTGACCCGCATCCAGGGCATCGCCGACGGCCTTGCCAGCGGGCAATTCCCGGTGCGCATCCAGCCCACGGCGGTGAGCGGCAAGGGATACGCCACCAGCCTGCTGTATCCCGATCTGTTTTTGTATCCGGCGGCGCTGCTCCGCTTTGCCGGCGTCTCGCTGGAAGGGGCCTACCGCTTCACCATCCTGGCCCTCAACGGCCTCACCGCCGTCATCGCCTGGCGTGCCGGCCGGCGGATGCTGGGCGGCTCCTTCGCCGCGCTCCTCTTCTGTGTGCTCTACACGCTGTCGCCCTACCGCATCTGCAACCTCTATGTGCGGGCGGCGCTGGGGGAGGCGCTGGCCATGGCCTTCCTGCCGGCGGTGGTGCTGGGATTCTGGCTTGTGCTGTTCCGCCAGCCCGGCGGCTGGCCGGTGCTGGCGCTGGCCATGACCGGCGTCATCCAGAGCCACCTCATCTCCACCATCTTCTGCGTGGCCTTCGGCGGGCTGTTCTGCCTTTTGAACCTGCGCCGGACGCTTCAGAAGGAGCGGCTTTTCGCGCTGGTCAAGGCCGCGGCGCTGGCGCTGGCGCTGAACCTGTGGTACATCCTCCCCTGGATGCGCTTTTCCCGGGAGGACTTCAATATCTTCCACCTGCAGTTCGACGTGTGGGACTACGCCCTCTATCCCGCCCAGCTGTTCATGACCTTCGGCTCGGTGAGCGGCGACGCGGTGCGGCTGGGCACGCTGGAAGGGGAGATGCTGCTGGCCCCGGGCCTGGCCCTGCTGGCGGCGGGCGGCGCGGTGCTGCTGGCGCTGGGCTGTGCCTGGCGGGACGGCGCGCCGCTGCCCGCCCCCGCCCGGCTGGGCGGCTGGGCGGCCGCCTTCGCCGGCCTGTCGCTGTGGCTGTGCACGAACCTGTTCCCCTGGGCGCTGGCCCAGCGGCTGCCGGTGCTGGGGGCGAAGCTGTCGGTCATCCAGTTCCCCTGGCGCTTTCTCACCACGGCCAGCCTGTTCCTGGCCCTCTGCGCCGGGGCGCTGGCCGCCTGGAAGCTGGGCGGGCTGCGCCGGCAGGCCAAGGCGCTGGTGCTGACGGCGGCTTTCTGCGCGGTACTGCTGCCCTCGGCGGGGCAGATGCTCCAAAAGGCGGCCGAGTTGCCCAGCTATTCCCGTAACGGCCGGCTCATCACCGACAATCTGTACGACGGGCAATACCTGTATGTGGGTACCAGCGCGGGAGAACTGGCGGCGCGTGCGCGCCCCGTCACCGGCGGGGCGGACCTGCGGGTGAGCGGCCTTTCCCAGCGGGGCAACCGGCTGGAATTCGACTGGAGCGGGGCCGGCGGCGAGGCCATGGAACTGCCGCTGACCTGGTATCCCGGGTATGAGGCGGTGGACGGCGACGGCGTCCGGCTGGCCTGCGAGCGGGGCGAAAACGGCATCCTGACCGTGCGGCCCCAGGGCGACGCCGGGCACATGACCGTGCGGTACCGGGGCCTGTGGTATTTCCGGCTGGGCGATCTCGTCAGCCTCGCGGCGTTCGCCGGGCTGGCCGGCTGGGCCGTGGTCCGGCGGACGGGCCTGCCCCGGCCGCTGCGCCGACGGAGCAAACTGACTGTGTGAGGAGAAACGAATGGAACGAAAACAAACCATAACCTACTGGGCTGTCGTGCTGGCGCTGGTCTGCCTGCTTGTGCCCCTCCTCCGGGAGAGCCGCTATCTCCAGACCTTCACGGCTGTGGATCTGGAGTCCACCGTCGAGACAGCCACCACGGCGGCCTCCCGCTATGCCGACCCCACCTATCTGGACGCCGGCCTGTTCATGTACGGCCCCGGGGCGTATCTCGAGCCCGGCTCCTTCTCCCTGACGGTGATGTATTCCGCCGACGGGGCGGGCAGCTATGTGGAGGTGTACAGCCCCGGCTGGCTCAATGAGGACAACACCCAGGGCCGGGTGCTGGCCACGATGCAGCTGGACCCGGGCCAGACCCAGGCCCGGGCGGACTTTTTGCTGGACCGCGGGGTGGACGACCTGGAGTTCCGCGTCTGGTACGGCGGGGAGGGCGCCCTCACGGTGAACACCCTCACCCTGCGCTCGGGCTACCTCTACTGGACCGACCCGCTGCTGCTCATCCTGTTCGTGCTGGCGCTGGCCGGCCTGCTCTGGTGGGCGGCGCGCAAAGGGCGGCCCCAGGCGGCGGTGGTGGCGGCCCTCATCGGCCTGACGCTGCTGGCCAGCTATCCGCTGTTCACCGATTTTCTGACGGTGGGCATGGATCAGGAGTTCCACCTGCGGCGCATCGAGGGGCTGTTCGGGGCGCTGCAGAGCGGCCAGTGGCCCGCCCGCATCAGCACCCAGCACTTCGGCGGCAAGGGCTATGCCACCTCCGTGATGTACCCTGAGCTGTTCCTCTACTTCCCGGCGGCGCTGCGCCTGGCGGGCGCTTCGCTGCTCTTCAGCTGGAAGGCGCTGCTCTTCGCCGTCAATCTGGGCACCGCCTTTTCCGCCTATTTCTGCGGCCGGCGGCTGATGAACAGCCGGGCGGCGGGCATGGCCGCGGCCATCCTCTACCTGCTTTCGCCTTACCGCCTGTGCGATTTGTACATCCGCGCGGCGCTGGGGGAGGTGCTGGCCATGGCCTTCCTGCCCCTGCTGCTCTACGGCCTGTGGCAGCTGCTGGCGGGGGACGCGGGCCAGTGGCCCTGGCTGGTGCTGGCCTGCACCGGCATCTTCCAAAGCCACATCCTCTCCACCGAGATGGCGGCGGTGTTCGCGGCCCTCTGCGCCCTGGCGGCCCTGCCCGCCTTGCGGCGGCCCGCCCGACTGGCCGCGCTGGGCAAGGCGGCGGGGCTGACGGTGCTGCTGAACCTGTGGTTCCTGGTGCCCTTCCTCACCTACACCCTGCGGGGCGGCTTCAAGATCTTCGGCTCCCGTGTGGATCTGCACGGGCATTCGCTCTATCCCGCCCAGATGTTCGTCACCTTCTGGTCGCCCGATCCGGGGCTCTGGAGTCAGGAGCTGGGCAGCCTGGACAGCGAGATGCTCCTCACCCTGGGCCTGGCGCCGCTGGTCTGCCTGGGCCTGCTGGCGGCGGGCTGGTGGCTGTTCGCCCCTCAAACGGGCGGGCCGCGCCCCGGCCTGCGCATCGGACTCACCGCCGCCGTGGCGGCGGGCCTGTGCCTCTACGCCGCCAGCGTCTACTTCCCCTGGGAACTGCTCCAGCGCATCCCCGCGCTGGACAGGCTGCTCTCGCCGGTGCAGTTCCCCTGGCGCACTCTGGCCTTCGCCGCCGCCTGCTTCGCGGTGGTGGCCGCGGCGGCCACGGTGCCCTTTGCGGGCCGCGGGGGAAAGACGGCGGTGCTGGGCGTGCTGCTGGCGGTGGCCATGCTGCCCGCCAGCGCCCTGATGGACGGGCTGCTGGCCACCCCGGTGTACATGGGCCAGACCGACGGCATCGCGCACATCGGCGGCAACTACAACGAGTATCTGCCGGAGGGCGTGAACGACGAAGCCCTTACCGCCGCCTCCAACGCGCTGGAACCCCAGGGCGAACTGGCGGTGGCCGGCCTGACAAAGAAGGGCTGCCGCATCGAGTTTGATTATACGGCGGAGCAGGATACGACGGTTTACCTGCCCCTCACCGCTTACCCCGGCTATGCCGCCCGGCTGAACGGCGAATCGCTGCCGCTGACCGGCGCGCCGGACGGGCGGCTGGCGGTGACGCTGCCGGCGGGCTCGGGCCATCTGACGGTGGATTTCGCGGGCTACTGGTACTGGAGCGCGGCCCTGGCGGTGAGCGTCCTCACCGCCCTTGGCTGGGGCGCGAAGGCGGTGTATGACCGGCGCGGCAGCGCGCCGCGGAGAAAGAGGGGAGAGCAGGTTGGCGCTGCGGTGTCTGTATAAACTGGCGCTCTGGGCGGCGGCCGTCTTTTTCGCGGTGGTGCTGGCGGTGTGCCTTGTCTCGGTGGGGCCCTGGTCGGCGATGCTGGCCGCCGCCGCGCTGGCGGCGCTCTTCGGCGTGTGCCGGCTGGTGCTGCCGCGCCTCACCGAGCGGGGCGCGCGCCGGGCCTTTTGGGCGCTCTTTGTCCTCTTTGCCCTGGCGGCGGGCGCGTTCGCCTTCGCGGTGCGGGTGGAGCCCGCCTGGGATTTCGGCCGCGTCTACCACGGCGCGCTGGAGATCACCTCGTCCGGGGCCATCCGTATCGACTGGCAGTATTTCCTCGAGTCCAACAACAACTTCTTCCTGGCCCTTGTGCTGGCGCCGGTGTTCATCGCCGGCAGCCTGGCGGGCCTTTCGCCCCTTGCCAGCGGCATCCTGTTCAACCTGGCGGCCATCGACCTGTCCGTCCTGCTGCTGTGGGCTGCTGCGCGGCGGCGCTGGGGCGAAAAATGGGCGCTGGCGGCGGCGCTGGCCTGCTTTTGCTGCGCCGGCCTGTGGCTCTACGGCCCCATCTTCTACACCGACACCCTCTCCATGCCCTTCGTCAGCCTGGACCTCTATCTCGCCCAGCGCTGGAGCGAGGGGGAGCGCCCGCCGTGGCTGGCGGCGGCGCTGGGCCTGGCGGCCTTTCTGGCCTTCCGCCTCAAACCCACCGCCTTTTGCCTCTACCTGGCGCTGGCGCTCCTGTGGCTGCTGCGCCGGGGCGGCGCGCTGCGAGCGGCGGCGCTGGGCCTGGCGGTGTTCGCGGTGTGCATGGCCGGCTGGCAGGTCTGGCTGGGCCATAACCCCGTGCTGGACACCGGTCCCATCGAGAAATACCGCCTGCCGCCGCTGCACTATGTGATGATGGGGCTGAAGAATCCCGGCGGCTACGACGAGGCCGACCATCTGGCCAGCCAGGCCCTGCCCGATGCGGCGGCCCGCACCGCCCACGCCAAAGAGGAGATCGCCCGCCGCCTTGCGGACTACGGCCCGCTGGGCTTTCTGGACCACCTGCGGCAGAAGCTGGCCTACACCTGGGCGGACGGCAGCTACTTCGGCGGGCACAAGCTGGGTATCGACCCGGTGGCCCCCGGCGCGCTGCAGCAATGGGTGGCGGATACCGGCGCGCACTGGCCGGCCTTTCAGCGTCTGGTGAACGCCCAGCAGCTGCTGATCTGCCTGGGCCTGGCTGTGTGCGCCTTTGACCAGGCCCGCCGGGGCGAAAAGGCCGACGGCCTGCTCTGGGCGGCCCTTGTGGCGCTGCTGGGCGCGGGGGTGTTCCTGCTGGTGTGGGAGACCCGCTCGCGCTATCTCGTGGGGCTTTTGCCGCTGATCTTGTGCGCGGCGGCCCGGGGGCTCGGGGCGCTGCCGGGCCTGCGGCCGAAAAAATAAATTTTTGGCTGATTTGCTGCAAACTTTTTTGCGAATACTGTTGACATGCACAGCACCAGTGTGTAAAATAAAATTGTTGCGCCCCTTGGCGTAATTATGCCCTTTTGGTGTTTTGGCGGCGTTTGCCGCCTGAACATAAATCATTGAAGAAAGGAGATCACAATGCCTACTTTCAACCAGCTTGTACGCAAAGGCCGTGAGGTGTCCGTCCGCAAGTCTACCGCCCCTGCTCTGCAGAAGGCTTACAACTCGCTGGACAAGTCCTACAGCAATGCCAACAGCCCCCAGAAGCGTGGTGTTTGCACCGCTGTTCGTACCATGACCCCCAAAAAGCCGAACTCTGCTCTGCGTAAGGTAGCCCGTGTTAAGCTCACGAATGGTATCGAGGTAACCTCTTACATTCCGGGCATCGGCCATAACCTGCAGGAGCACAGCGTAGTACTGATCCGTGGCGGCCGTGTGAAGGACCTTCCCGGTGTGCGTTACCACATCATCCGTGGTACTCTGGACACTCAGGGTGTGGCCAACCGCAACCAGGCCCGCTCCAAGTACGGCGCGAAACGCCCCAAGGCCGGTGCTAAGAAGAAGTAATCAAACGTATACCCCGCCATCAAAGGCTTCTTATATACATTGTAAGTAAGACCTTGTGTGGCACAACGGGAGTTTATTGCTTTCGAGTACCGATGATATCATTCTGTGAAGGAGGGAAGAAAGATGCCTAGAAGAGGTATTACTGCAAAGCGTGACGTTTTGGCTGATCCTGTCTACAACTCCAAGATGGTCACCCGTCTGATCAACAGCGTTATGCTGGACGGCAAGAAGGGTGTTGCCCAGAAGATCGTTTACGATGCGTTCGACATCGTGAAGGAGAAGAGCGGCAACGATCCCCTGGAGATGTTCGAGAAAGCGCTCGAGAACATCATGCCCAGCCTGGAAGTCAAGGCCCGCCGTGTGGGCGGCTCCACCTACCAGGTGCCCATGGAAGTGCGCCCCGAGCGCCGCGAGACTCTGGGTCTGCGGTGGCTCACCAGCTACTCCCGCAGCCGCAGCGAGCGCACCATGCGCGAGCGCCTGGCCAACGAGATCATGGACGCGGTGAACGGTACCGGCAACGCTGTGAAGAAGCGTGAGGATACCCACAAGATGGCCGAGGCCAACAAGGCTTTCGCCCACTATCGCTATTGATCCAGTCTGGAGTTTAGGAGGTAAGAGCTGAATATGATGCCAAGAGACGTTTCTCTGGAAATGACCAGAAACATCGGCATTATGGCGCACATCGACGCCGGCAAGACCACCACCACCGAGCGTATCCTTTACTACACCGGCGTGAATCACAAGATCGGTGAAACGCACGATGGCGCGGCTACGATGGACTGGATGGCGCAGGAGCAGGAGCGTGGTATCACCATCACTTCTGCTGCCACCACCTGCTACTGGAGCCACACGGAACTGCTGAACGACCCTGTTGCCGCCAAGAAGAACCGGCACCGGATCAACATCATCGACACCCCGGGCCATGTGGACTTCACCGTCGAGGTGGAGCGCAGCCTGCGCGTGTTGGACGGCTCTGTTACCGTTCTGTGCGCCAAGGGCGGCGTGGAACCCCAGTCCGAGACTGTGTGGCGCCAGGCCGACAAATACCATGTGCCCCGTATGGCCTATGTGAACAAGATGGACATCATGGGCGCCGATTTCTACCGCGTTGTGAAGATGATGCGCGAGCGTCTGAAGTGCAACGCCGTGCCCATCCAGCTGCCCATCGGCAAGGAAGATGATTTCAAAGGCATCATCGACCTGATCGACATGAAGGCTGACGTCTACTACGACGACATGGGCAAGGATATCCGCGTGGAGGACATCCCCGAGGATATGCGCGAGCTGGCGGAGCAGTATCACGCCGAGCTCATCGAGGCCGTGGCCGAGAGCGACGAAGAGCTGATGATGAAGTACCTGGACGGCCAGGAGCTGACCAAGGAAGAGATCAAGAAGGCTCTGCGCCGCGAGACCATCGCCAACACCGTGGTGCCCGTGACCTGCGGTACTTCCTACCGCAACAAGGGCGTGCAGAAGCTGCTGGACGCCATCGTGGATTATATGCCCGCCCCCACCGACATTGAGGACATCAAGGGCGTTGATCCCCGCACCGGCGAGGAGACCACCCGTCCCTCCAGCGACAGCGCTCCCTTCGCCGCTCTGGCGTTTAAGATCGCCACCGACCCGTTCGTGGGCAAGCTGTGCTTCTTCCGCGTTTACTCCGGTATCGTGGAAGCCGGCAGCACCGTCTACAACTCGGTGAAGGACACCAACGAGCGCATGGGCCGCATCCTGCAGATGCACGCCAATCACCGCCAGGACATCGACGTGTGCTACAGCGGTGACATCGCCGCCGCCGTGGGCCTGAAGAACACCACCACCGGCGACACCCTGTGCGACCCCAAGCACCCCGTCATCCTGGAGAGCATGGAGTTCCCCGAGCCTGTTATCCGCGTTGCCATCGAGCCCAAGACCAAAGCCGGTCAGGAGAAGATGGGCCTGGCGCTGAACAAGCTGGCCGAGGAGGACCCCACCTTCCGCACCTGGACCGACGAGGAGACCGGCCAGACCATCATCGCCGGCATGGGCGAGCTGCACCTGGAGATCATCGTGGACCGTCTGCTCCGCGAGTTCAAGGTGGAGGCCAACGTGGGCGCCCCGCAGGTGGCCTACCGCGAGTGCATCCGCCGTCCGGCCAGCGCCAACACCAAGTACGCCCGGCAGTCCGGCGGTAAGGGCCAGTACGGTCACTGTATCATCGACATCGAGCCCAACGAGCCCGGCAAGGGCTACGAGTTCATCAACGCCGTTGTGGGCGGTGATGTTCCCAAGGAGTTCATTCCTGCCATTGACCAGGGCATCCAGGGCGCCATGAAGGCCGGCATTCTGGCCGGCTACCCGGTGGAGGACGTGAAGGTCACCCTGAAGGGCGGCTCCTACCACGAGGTCGACTCCTCCGAAATGGCGTTCAAGATCGCCGGTTCCATGGCCTTCAAAGAGGCGATGGCCAAGGCCGATCCCGCCATCATGGAGCCCATCATGAAAGTCGCGGTCATCGTGCCCGACGAGTATATGGGCGACGTCATCGGCGACCTGAACGCCCGCCGCGGCCAGATTCAGGGCATGGAAGCTCTGAACGGCTCGCAGCAGATCAACGCCTTTGTCCCGCTGAGCAACATGTTCGGTTATTCCACCGACCTGCGCAGCAAGACCCAGGGCCGCGGTCAGTATTCCATGGAGCCCAGCCACTACGCCGAGGTTCCCAAGAACATTGCCGAGAGCATCATGGCCGGCCGCAAGAAGGACTGAGCCGAAAGCCCAAATAATGCTTGATTTTTGGCAAATGTTTTAGTATTATAACCATAGGTTCAATGGTTCAAAAAAAGGAGGACAATTAAAATGGCAAAAGCTAAGTTTGAACGTACCAAGCCTCATGTTAACATTGGCACCATCGGCCACGTTGACCACGGCAAGACCACCCTGACCGCTGCCATCACCAAGGTGCTGGCCCTGAAGGGTGACGCCGAGTTCACCGATTACGCCAACATCGATAAGGCCCCCGAAGAGCGCGAGCGCGGCATCACCATCAACACCGCCCATGTGGAGTACGAGACCGACAAGCGTCACTACGCCCATGTGGACTGCCCGGGCCACGCCGACTATGTGAAGAACATGATCACCGGTGCTGCTCAGATGGACGGCGCCATCCTGGTCGTGTCCGCTGCCGACGGCCCCATGCCCCAGACCCGTGAGCACATCCTGCTGAGCCGCCAGGTGGGCGTGCCCTACATCGTTGTGTTCATGAACAAGGTGGACCAGGTGGACGATCCCGAGCTGCTGGATCTGGTCGAGATGGAGATCCGCGACCTGCTGACCGAGTACGACTTCCCCGGCGACGACACCCCCATCATCAAGGGTTCCGCCCTGGCCGTGCTGGAGAGCACCTCCACCGATATCAACGCCCCCGAGTACAAGTGCATCCTGGACCTGATGGACGCGGTGGACAACTACATCCCCACCCCCGACCGCAAGGCCGACCTGCCCTTCCTGATGCCTGTTGAGGACGTGTTCACCATCACCGGCCGCGGCACCGTGGCTACCGGTCGTGTGGAGCGCGGCATGATCAAGGTCGGCGAGGAAGTTGAGATCGTCGGTCTGAAGGAAGAGAAGATGAAGACCACCGTTACCGGCCTGGAGATGTTCCGCAAGCTGCTGGACGACGCCGAGGCCGGCGACAACATCGGCGCTCTGCTCCGTGGTGTGCAGCGCACCGACATCGAGCGTGGTCAGGTTCTGGCGAAGCCCGGCACCATCCATCCTCACACCAAGTTCCAGGGCCAGGTCTACGTCCTGAAGAAGGACGAGGGCGGCCGTCATACCCCCTTCTTCAACAACTATCGTC
Organism: Candidatus Allofournierella merdavium; assembly: GCF_944382735.1. Classification (NCBI taxonomy): domain Bacteria; kingdom Bacillati; phylum Bacillota; class Clostridia; order Eubacteriales; family Oscillospiraceae; genus Allofournierella; species Candidatus Allofournierella merdavium. The sequence continues at coordinate 17,370 of NZ_CALWND010000012.1, forward strand.
CTCAGTTCTACTTCCGCACCACCGACGTGACCGGCGTCATCACCCTGCCCGAGGGCACCGAGATGTGCATGCCTGGCGATAACGTCACCATGGATGTTGAGCTGATCACCTCCATCGCCATGGACGAAGGCCTGCGTTTCGCTATCCGTGAGGGTGGCCGCACCGTGGGTTCCGGCGTTGTTTCCAAGATCTACGAGTAATCGAAAGAGCTTGTGAGGCTTTCAAAGGCCCCCTGCCGCAAGGCAGGGGGCCTTTTCGCGCGCTGTATTCCTTGCCGCGGCGCGTGCGTCATGGTTCGCCGCGGCCCCGCGGGCAGCGGCGGCGGGGCCGGCTCTTTGCTTGGCCCGGTGGGATAAAAAGGTCTTTCCTGGCGTTTTTTGCCATGGAGCCGCGCCCGAAAACTTGCCGCACACGGGTTTTAACCGCCTCGGCGCGGGCCATACTGCCCTTAGAAAAAAGCAAAGGGAGCAGTGAAGCGCAGTATGCAATATCGTTTCAAGGGCTTTTCCCGCCAGGGGGCCAAGATGCTGAATCAGGCGCTGGCGATCGCGGGGGATATGGGGCAGACACAGGCGGGCACAGGGCACATCCTGCTGGCCATCCTCCGGGGGGACTCTTCGCCCGCCGCCCGGTTTTTGCAGGCGCGGCGGATCGCCGAACCGCAGGTGATGCAGCGTCTGGCCGCACTGGGAGGAATGAACGAGTGCAGTCACCTCTCGCCGCGGGACTTTCTGCCCGAGGCCTGCAAGGCGCTGGACTTTGCCGTGATGGGCGCGCACGCCGCCCGCATGAAGGAGGCGCAGCCGGAACATGTGCTGTGCGCCATTTTGGAGGACCCGGGCTGTACCGCGAGCCGCTGGCTGTCGGAGTGGGGCGTGGAACTGGGTGAGGCGGCGCGGGAATGCCGGCAGCTGTCCGGCCAGCTTGTCCTGCCGTTTCAGCCGAGGCTGACCGCGCCGCCCCGCAGCGGCCGCGCCAGCGAAAAATACGGCCGCGATTTGACCCAGATGGCGGCGGAAAGCCGGCTGGACCCGGTGCTCTGCCGGGAGCAGGAACTGGAGCGGATGATGGAGATCCTCTGCCGCCGCCAGAAGAACAACCCCTGCCTTGTGGGCGAGCCGGGCGTGGGCAAAACGGCCCTGGCGGAGGCGCTGGCCCAGGCCATCGCGGCGGGGCGGGTGCCGGCACAACTGCTGCACAAGCGCATCCTGAGCCTGGATATGGCCAGCCTGGTAGCGGGCACCAAGTACCGGGGCGATTTTGAGGAGCGGTTCAAGGCACTGCTGGACGAGATCCACAAAGACCAGAACACCATCCTGTTCATCGACGAGATCCATGTGATCGTGGGCGCCGGCGCGGCAGAGGGGGCCATCGACGCCGCCAGCATCCTGAAACCGCTGCTGGCCCGGGGCGAGATCCAGGTGATCGGCGCCACCACCCAGGAAGAGTATCGCCGGTGCATCCAGAAGGACGCGGCGCTGGAGCGCCGATTCGGCCGGGTGACGGTGGAGGAGCCCGACCCGGACAGCGCCAAGCGCATCCTGGCGGGCCTGGTGCCCCGCTATGAGCGATACCATCAGGTGCGCATTCCGCCGGCGGCGGTGGCGGCGGCGGTGGATCTGTCGGTGCGGTATCTGCCGGGCCGGTATCTGCCGGATAAGGCCATTGACCTGTTGGATGAGGCCGCCGCCGCGCTGCGCATCCGCTGCGAGACGGGGGACGACTGCCGCCGGGAGTTGACCAGTGAGGATGTGGCCCGGGTGGTGGCCCGGGCCAGCGGGGTGCCGGTGCAGCGCATCACCGAAGCCGAGCGGGAAAAGCTGGCCATGCTGGAGCAGCGTCTGGACGAGAGCGTGGTGGGGCAGCCGGACGCGGTGCACACGGTGGCGGGAGCGGTGCGCCGCGCCCGCACCGGCCTGCGGGAGGCGGGCCGGCCGCTGGGCGCCATGCTCTTTCTGGGCCCCACCGGCGTGGGCAAGACCCATCTGGCGCGGATGCTGGCCCGCCAGTGGTTCGGCACCGAAAAGGCGCTGCTGCGCTTTGACATGAGCGAGTATATGGAGGCCCACGCGGCGGCCAAACTCATCGGCGCGCCGCCGGGTTATGTGGGCCACGACGAGGGCGGCCTGCTCACCGAGGCGGTGCGCCGCCGGCCCTACGCGGTGGTGCTGTTCGATGAGATCGAGAAGGCCCACCCGGACGTGCAGAATCTGCTGCTGCAGATCCTGGAGGATGGGCGGCTGACCGACTCCATGGGCCGTGTCGCCAACTTTTGCAACACCATCATCCTGCTCACCTCCAACCTGGGGGCGGAGCACTTGGCGGGGCAGGGGGGATTGGTGGGCTTTGGCGCCACCCCCGAAACGGTGCCTCAGCGCCAGCGCCAGCAGGTGATCGGCGAGGCGAAGAAGTATTTCCGGCCGGAGCTGCTGGGCCGGATGGACGAACTGGTGGTGTTCGGCCCTCTGCTGCGGGAGGACCTGGCCCACATCGCCGAGCGCATGCTGGTGGAACTGGAGCAGCGGGCTCTGGCCCGGGGCTACCACCTGCGCCACAGCGCCGACCTGCCCGCCATGCTGGCCGGCGGCGACCGGCCGGTGTACGGGGCCCGCGACCTGCGCCGGACGGTGAGCAGGGCGGTGGAGCAGGCCCTGGCGGACAGCATCGCCGCCGGTCAGGCCCGCCCGGGCCAGAGTTTTACCGCCTGTGTGCAGGACGGGCGGGTGGTGCTGCGCAGCGAGAGCGACGCCGCCGACCACCGGGCCGAGGCCACTGTGTAAAAAACGACCGCCCGCATGGTTCCCAAAAGGGCCATGCGGGCGGTCGTTCAGGTTCATGGACGGCGCTTTTCGCGCCGCCCGGCTCAAAATTTTTTGCGCAGAAGCGCAAAATGAAAGAAGGCGGTGTAATAAGACAGGGAATACATCACCGGCTTTGCCAGCTTGGTATAACTCACTTCCTCCAGCAGAAGAAGGGCCTCGTGAGGCTGGATGGAGAGCATCCGCCGGGCGGCCGGGTCCCCCAGCACGGCGCACACACGGGCCACGGTGCTGGCCACCGACACGCCGGCCGATTCTTCCAGCAGATCGAACACCGGGCGGCTGAAGTCCAGCCGGTCTGCCAGCGGGGAAGGGAAGAGGGCGGCGGGCAGGTAGTCCACCGACCAGATCACCGGCTGGCGGTCGGCCAGCACCCGTTTTTTGACCATCAGCACCGGCTGCCCCGCTTCCATCCCCAGTCGGCCGGCCAGGGCCTCGTCGGCGAAGATGCGTTCGATGGAAACGTGATCGGCGTGGGGGGCGCGGCCCATGGCGCGGATCATGGCGTTATACTCGAATTTCTGGTCCAGCCGGCCCCGCACCGCCACCACCTGCCGGTTGATGACGGTGCCGATGCCCCGCACCCGCTCCACATAGCCTTCCCGCTCCAGTTCCGCCAGCGCGTCCCGGACGACGGTGCGGCTCACCCCCAGGCCGGCGGCCAGCTCCACCTCGGCGGGCAGCCGCTCTTCCGCGGCAAAACGCCCGTCCCGCAGCTCCTCCAGCAGCCGGGCCGCGATCTGCTGGCTGATCACCGCGCCGCCCAGCGGGCCGTCCTCCGCCCTGCGTGTCTTTGCCATCAAGCGCACCTCCGCCCCGCGCCGGATGGGGCACGGTCAAAAATCATACTTTTCACCTCAGTATATCACATCCGACAAAAAAATGCACCCTTCTTGTGAACGGGGGAAAAGAATGGTATGATGGCGGTATATCCGGGAAGGGGAGGAAAAACGCGATGCGGATACGCCTGTACCGCCCGTCCGACTGCGGGGCGATGGCGGCGCTTTTTTACGACACAGTCCACAAGGTGAACGCGGCCGACTACACGCCGGCCCAGCTGGACGCCTGGGCCGCCGGCCAGGTCGACCTTGCGGCGTGGGATCGCTCCTTTCGGGAACATTACAGCCTTGTGGCCGAGGAAAACGGCGTGCTGCTCGGCTTTGGGGACATCACCCTCAAAGGGTATCTGGACAGGCTCTATGTCCACAGCGGGCACCAGCGGCAGGGGGTGGCCACCGCCCTTTGCGACCGGCTGGAACAGGCGGTGAAAGGCGCCATCACCACCCACGCCTCCATCACGGCGCGCCCCTTTTTTGAAAAGCGGGGCTACGCGGTGGTGCGGCGGCAGCAGGTGGAGCGCCGGGGCGTGCTGCTGACCAACTTTGTGATGGAAAAGCGGCGGTGAGGCCGATGGCGTGGCCGACCGGCGACAGGGCGCACGGCATGGGACAACACAGAAACGAGGCCGGGCGGGAAGGGGGACCTTCCCGCCCGGCCTCACGCCGTTTTCCTTGCCGCAGAGGCGTGCGGACGCACCCCGTCAGCGGTTTTGAATGTACTCGTCGATGGCCTTGGCGGCCTCCTTGCCGGCGCCCATGGCCAGAATGACGGTGGCCGCGCCGGTCACGGCGTCGCCGCCGGCAAACACGCCCGGGCGGCTGGTGGCGCCGGTCTCGTCGGCCACGATGCAGCCGTGGCGGTCGGTGTCGAGCCCCGGCGTGGTGGAGCGGATCAGCGGGTTCGGGCTGGTGCCGATGGCCATGATCACCGTGTCCAGCGGCAGTTCAAAGCGGCTGTTCGGTTTTTCCACCGGGCGGCGGCGGCCGGAAGCGTCCGGCTCGCCCAGCTCCATCTCCACGCAGGCGATGCCCCGCACCCGCTTGTTCTCATCGCCCAGCACCTCCACCGGGTTGGTGAGCAGCTTGAAGACGATGCCCTCCTCTTCGGCGTGCTCCACCTCTTCGCGGCGGGCGGGCAGCTCCTCCATGCTGCGGCGGTAGACGATGTACACCTCCTCCGCCCCCAGACGCTTGGCACAGCGGGCGGCGTCCATGGCCACGTTGCCGCCGCCCACCACCGCTACCCGGTGGCTGTGCTGGATGGGGGTGTGGCTGTCCGGCTGGTAGGCCTTCATCAGGTTCACCCGCGTCAGGTATTCGTTGGCGGAGTAGACGCCGTTCAGGCTTTCGCCGGGGATGTTCATGAAGCGGGGCAGCCCCGCGCCGGAGGCCACATACACCGCCTCAAAGCCCTCTTCCTCCATCAGCTCGTCCACCGTGAGCACCTTGCCGATGACCATGTTGGTCTCGACGGACACGCCCAGCGCCTTGAGACCGTCGATCTCCTGCTGCACGATGTCCTTGGGCAGACGGAACTCGGGGATGCCGTAGACCAGCACGCCTCCCGCCAGGTGCAGCGCCTCGAACACCGTCACGGCGTAACCCTTCTTGGCCAGTTCACCCGCGGCGGTCAGGCCGGAAGGGCCGGAGCCGACGATAGCTACCTTGTGCCCGTTGGGCGCGGGCTTTTCGGGCGCCGCGGTGCAGTGAGCGCGGTGCCAGTCGGCGGCGAAGCGCTCCAGACGGCCGATGCCCACGCTCTCGCCCTTGATACCCCGCACGCACTTGCCTTCACACTGGTTCTCCTGGGGGCAGACCCGACCGCACACCGCCGGCAGGGCGCTGCTGGCGCTGAGCACGCCATAGGCGCCTTCAAAATCCTCCGCTGCGATCCTTTCGATGAAGGCGGGAATGTCGATGCCCACCGGGCAGCCGGAGACACAGGGCTTGTTCTTGCAGTGCAGGCAGCGCTTGGCCTCGTTCACCGCCATCTCGGGGGTGTAGCCCAGCGCCACCTCGTCAAAGTTCTTGTTGCGCACGTCCGCCGCCTGGCTGGGCATGGGGCAGCGCTTGGGGTCCATATTGCGTTCCATTCAGCGCACCTCCTGTTTCAGCAGATTGCAGCTTTCCTCGCGGGCGTGGGCCTCGAAATCCCGGTACATGCCGCCCCGCTGCAGCGCCTCGTCAAAATCCACCAGATGCCCGTCAAAATCCGGCCCATCCACACAGGCGAATTTGGTCTCGCCGCCCACCGTCAGCCGGCAGCCGCCGCACATCCCGGTGCCGTCGATCATGATGGGGTTCATGGAGACCATGGTCTTGACGCCGTATTTTTTTGTGGTCAGGCTCACGAACTTCATCATCACCAGCGGGCCGATGGCGATCACCTCGTCGTAGCCCTCGCCCGCGGCGATCAGTTCCTCCAGCGGCTTTGTCACCACGCCTTTTTCGCCCCGGCTGCCGTCGTCGGTCATCAGGATGAAGCGGTCGCTCACCGCCCGGAACTCGTCCTCCAGGATGACAAGATCCTTGTTGCGGAAGCCGGCGATGGTGTGCACCTCACAGCCCAGTTCGTGCAGCTTCTTGGCCACCGGATAGGCGATGGCACAGCCCACGCCGCCGCCTACCACGGCCACTTTTTTGAGCCCTTCCAGCTCGGTGGGGCGGCCCAGCGGCCCCACAAAATCGTGCAGCTGATCACCCACGGTCAGGGTGTTCAGCTGCATGGTGCCGGCGCCCACCACCTGAAAGATAATGGTCACCGTGCCGGCGACCGGATCCTGATCGGCGATGGTCAGCGGGATGCGCTCGGAGTCAGCGCAGGCTCGCAGGATGATAAACTGGCCCGGCTGGGCCTTTTTCGCGATCAGCGGCGCTTGTACCACCAACTTTGTCACGGTGGGGTTCAGCTCGCTGCGCTCCAGAATGGTAAACATGGCTTTCCCTCTTTCCTTTGTTGACATTCAATGGGTACTTTCTTCCAGTATAGCGGAAAAGTGCCGCCCGCGCAAGGGCCCGGAGGTGCCGTTAAAAAGAAAACGACGGGCTTTGCGCCCGCCGCCTGTTTTTATGGATTGAGGGAATAGGTGCTCTCCACGTCTCCGTTGTCCAGAATGTGCAGCTGATAGTCCAGCCGGGGAAGTTCGCCGCTCTCATATTCCGCTTTCCAGGGCACCTCAAAGGTCTCTGCTTCCAGCGAAAACCGCAGGTGGAAGGTCACTGGCCCCATGGGCTCGCCGGGGCTGTTCTCTCCGCCCGGCTGCATGAAATCGGTGTCCAGCGGCAGGTTCAGCACCTCCTCATCCTCCAGCGTGGCAGTCACCCAGGCCTTGACCGGCCACTGATACGGCCGCCCTTCCGCGGAGTAATACACCTCCACGGGAATATCGTAATCGCCCGCGTTCTGGCGCAGGGTGAGCGTTTTGGAAAAGTTGACGTGGCTGGCGCTCTGCAGCACAAGGGGAAGATCCCAGAGCTGCATCTCGTACCGACTGGCAAAGGCGGGCTCGGTGTAAAGCTGTTCCACCTTTGTCTCGCCGTCACGGGTGAGGCTCATGTTCAGGGTGTAGCTTTCCGCCAGGGGCACCCAGCCCTCGGCAAAGAACGCATCCCCGTCGCCCCGCTCGGCGTCCAGCACGATGCTCTGTCCGTCGCTCAGAACAAAGGTGAAGCGGACAGCGCAGTCGTCGGTGATGGTGCTGGGCGTGGCGAAGAGCGCCATCAGCACCCGTCTCTCGGCGGGGGAGTATTCCTTTGTCTGGATGTCCCAGCTGGCCGCCAGGCTTTCAGAGGAAACGGATTGCCCCTGGCCCGTGACGGCCGTGTCCAGACGGCTTTGCAGGGAATTGAGGGAACCGTCCAGCGTGGCGAGGTTCCCCTGCAGCAGGGCCAGCTGACTGCGCAGGCCGGCCAGCTGCCCGCCCTGCCACACGAGCCCCGCCGCCAGCGCCAGCAGGGCCAGAACGGCCGGAATGCCCGCCGCCGCCAGCATCCGGCGCTGCCGCCGGTGCTCCCGCTGTGTCTGCTGCTCCAGCAGAGAGGTGACATCCTCTGTGGTGGCGAAGGAGGTCGAACACGCCTCCTCCGTCTCCTTCGCCGGGGCGTCGTCGCCGTCCGGCGCGGCCTCCTTTGCGTTTTGTTCGCCGGCGAGCAGCGCGTCGATGCTCACCCCCAGTTCCTTTGCAAGCTGGTGCAGGTTGTCCAGCCCCGGCAGGCTGGCGTCCGCCTCCCACTTGCCGATGGCCTGCCGGCTGACCCCCAGCCTGGCGGCCAGCGCCTCCTGGGAGAGGCCGGCGGTTTTGCGCAGCGCCGCGATGCGGTTGCCCAGCGTCATGGCGTTCCCTCCTTTTGTCCTCTGATCGCTTCGGTCTTATTCTATCAGAAAAGACGGGAACGCGCCACCAACATACTTTTCCATTCCCTGCAACCGGCGGTTGCCCCACAAAAAAAGCCGCCCCGGCGGGGCGGCCTGTGAAAAATCAAAAATCCGCTCAGTTCTGACGGTTAAAAAGCCGGGGCGCAACCACGGCCAGCACCACCATGGCGATTACGGTGAGGATGGTCTCCGGGATCATGTAGGTGGCGTTGTAGACGGCGCTGTACAGCCAGCACAGGGCGTTTTCGCCCATGTTGGCGATGGCCGCGCCCCAGCCGAAGTTCTCCATCCACTCAAAGGCGGTCTGGTAATCCTTCCAGACGATGTAGCCGGAGAAGAAGCTGCACAGATAGCGCACGAAGCACATGATGAGGGTGCTCACGCCAATGCCCAGCGCCAGAGGCTTTTTGGGCCAGGCCACCAGGCAGGCCAGACCCAGCAGGGTGAAGGCCAGAATATAGTCCAGGAAGATGCAGCCCACAACGGCGCCGAAGGTCTGGCACCAGGCCAGGTTCTTGATGCCCAGCATCAGCTGGATGAGGCTGTGGACAAAGGCGGTCAGCACGCCCCACTTCAGGCCGTGGCGGTGGCTTGCCAGCAGGATGGGCGCCATGCTCACCAGCGTGACCGAGCCGCCCCGGGGCAGCTCATAGACGGGAATGAAGCCCAGAACGGTGGCCAGGGCCACCATCAGCGCGCATTCCACCAGGATGCGGGTTTTGGAGAAAGTTTTGTTCATACAGGGTCAGCGACCTTTCCGGAAATAGTACATAAAAACAAAACGCCCCCGCGCGAACTCGCACAGGGGCGCTCTTCAAGCGTCCGATCCTCAAACTCCCTACGCCGGCATTACCCGGATCAGGTTCAAGGTGACTCAAAGCTGCATTTCGCTTTGATCTCAGCCGGGTATGGCACCCAGCGCCCCTGTTTTTATGTCCGGGTAAAGTATAGCCCCGGGGGCGGATTTTGTCAAGCCTTGCGCGGAGAAAGGGCCCGCGAAGGGGCGCGGCGGGGCCGGGCGGCCCGGTTCGCCGCTCAGGCGTCCTTTTCTGCGGCGGCCAGTGCCTTTTTGCCCGTCTTGCAGATGTCGGCCAGGCAGCAGCCGGCGCAGTTGGGCTTGCGGGCGTCGCACACCGCCCGCCCGTGGAGCACGAACCGGTGACACAGGTCGTTGCCCTCCTCGGGGGGGATGATCTTCCACAGGGCCATCTCCACCTTTTTGGGGTCCTTCTCGTCCTTCACCAGGCCGATGCGGTTGCACAGCCGGATGCAGTGGGTGTCGGTGACGATGGCCGGTTTGCCAAACACGTCCCCCATGATGAGGTTGGCGCTCTTGCGGCCCACCCCCGGCAGCGAGAGCAGGGCGTCGAAGTCGTCCGGCACCTTGCAGTCGTACTCGTCCCGCAGCTTGCGCATGCACAGGCTGATGTCCCGCGCCTTGGAACGGCCCAGCCCGCAGGGCTTCACGATGGCTTCGATCTCCTCCGGGGTGGCGGCGGCCAGCTCTGCCACGCCGGGGTATTTGGCGAACAGGTCCTTCACCACCACATTCACCCGGGCGTCGGTGCACTGGGCCGCCAGCCGCACCTCCACCAGCAGCTGCCAGGCGTGGTCGTAGTCCAGGGTGCACTCCGCCAGCGGATAGGCGGCTTTCAGCCGTTCGATCACTTCCAGTGCAAGGGCTTTCGTGGTCATGTGTTTCCCTCTTTTCCGATGTTTTCCGCCATTATAGCACGAATTCTCACAAAGAGCAAACCGGGCCTTGTGCCTGCGGCCCGGCGGGGGTATAATGGGAATACAGCAACGCTGTCAGGGAAACTGCACATCAAGGAAAGAGGGGGAACTTCATGTACAAGGATATGATCGACACCATTGGCTTTGTGGCCGGGCAGGACCCGGAACTTGCCGCGGCCATGGGGCGGGAACTGACCCGCCAGCGCCAGAACATCGAACTCATCGCCAGCGAGAACATCGTCAGCCCGGCGGTGATGGCCGCCATGGGCACCGTGCTCACCAACAAGTACGCCGAGGGCTATCCTGCCCACCGCTACTACGGCGGCTGCGCCTGCGTGGACGAGGTGGAGAACCTGGCCATCCAGCGGGCCTGCCAGCTGTTCGGCGCGAAGTTCGCCAACGTGCAGCCCCACTCCGGCGCCCAGGCCAACCTGGCGGTCTACTTCGCCCTGCTGGATCTGGGCGACACCATCCTGGGCATGGACCTGGCCGCCGGCGGCCATTTGACCCACGGCAGCCCGGTGAACATGAGCGGCAAGAACTACCACTTCGTGCCCTACGGCGTGGACGAGAACGGCTTTCTGGATTACGACGCCCTGCGCCGTCAGGCGCTGGAGGTGCGCCCCAAGATGATCGTGGCGGGGGCCTCCGCCTACCCCCGGGCCATCCGGTTCGACCTGCTGGCGGACATCGCCAACGAGGCCGGGGCGCTGCTGATGGTGGACATGGCCCACATCGCCGGCCTGGTGGCGGGCGGGGCGCACATGAGCCCCATCCCCTACGCCGACGTGGTGACCACCACCACCCACAAGACCCTGCGCGGGCCCCGGGGCGGCATGATCCTCACCAACAACGAGGAGATCGCCAAGCGGATCAACAAGGCGGTGTTCCCCGGCACCCAGGGCGGCCCGCTGGAGCACATCATCGCCTCCAAGGCGGTCTGCTTCGGCGAGGCGCTCAAACCTGAATTCCAGACCTACGCCCGGAACATCGTCGCCAACGCCAAGGCGCTGGCCGACGGTCTGCTGCGGCGCGGCGTGAAGCTGGTGAGCGGCGGCACCGACAACCACATGATGCTCATCGACCTGTCGGACCTGGAGTGCACCGGCAAGGAGCTGGAGCACAACCTGGACGAGGTGCACATCACCGCCAACAAGAACTCGGTGCCCGGCGAAAAGCGCAGCCCCTTCATCACCAGCGGCCTGCGGGTGGGCACCCCGGCCGTGACCACCCGCGGCTTCGGCCCAGAGGAGATGGACGTGGTCGCCGGCTGCATCGCCGACTGCATCTTCGACTTTGAGAACAAAAAAGCGGATGTGGCGGCCCGGGTGGAGGAACTGGTGCGCCGGTTCCCGCTGTACGAGTAAAACGCTGCTCTCCCGGCGGCCGGGCCTTGGTCCCGGCCGCCGGGGCTGTTTTGAGGAGAAAACGCTATGGCTTACATCGAGTGCAAACTGAAATCCCAGCGGCTGCTCACCACGGTGGGCGTCAAGATCTATCTGCCCTGCGATCTGCCCGTGGAGGTGGGCAACAAGGTGAAGGGGGTGTTCACCCTGCTCCACGGCTTTACCAACAGCGGCGACGACTGGATGCAGATGACCGCCGCCCCCCGCTACGCCGCCGACAACGGCCTGGCGCTGGTGGCGCCGGACTGCGGCAACTCCTTTTACCAGGACATGACCTACGGCGGGGCCTGGGCGGGCTTTGTCACCGAGGAGATGCCGGCGCTGCTGCGGGCGATGTTCCACCTGCCGGCGGAGCGGGAGAAAAACTTCATCGGCGGCCTTTCCATGGGCGGCTACGGGGCGCTGTATCTGGGCCTCAGCCGCCCGGACCTCTACGCCGGGTGCGCCTCCTTTTCCGGCGCGGTGGATGTGGCCATGATGCTGCAAAACTCCCATGTGCCGGGGGTGAAGGAGGTGTTCGCGCCCATCTTCGGGCCGGACCTGCGCCTGCCCGAGGCCAGCGAGATCCGGCAGCTGGCGGCCAAGGTGGCCGCCCTGCCCGCGGAAGAGCAGCCCAAGATCCTGCTCACCAACGGCTTCCAGGACCAGGAGCCCTATTATATCCGGTATCAGAACGACGCGGTGGACGAGAGCCTGCGGGCGCTGCCGCTGGCCCACTATCGCCGTCTCCAGTGGGACGGCGTGCACGAGTGGAATTTCTGGGACCGCAGCCTCGTCCATGCCATCGACGATTTTGTGAATCCCGGATACGCGGCAAAGAAGCTGAACGATTGGGCCGCGCCCGTGACCGAGACGGGAGGTGCCTGTCGTGGGTGAGCCGCTGGCACAACGCCTGCGCCCCACCAGCCTTGGGCAGGTGTGGGGCCAGAAGCATCTGCTGGGGGAGGGGTGCGTGTTCCGCCGCGCCATCGAGAGCGGCACCGTGCCCAACATGATCTTCTATGGCCCGCCGGGGGTGGGCAAGACCACGGTGGCCCGCATCATCGCGGAACGGAGCGGGATGCGGTTGCACAAGCTGAACGGCACCTCCGCCTCCACGGGGGACATCAAGGCCGTGCTGGCGGAGATCGGCACGCTGCAGGGTCAGGGCGGGCTGCTGCTCTACCTGGACGAGATCCAGTATCTCAACAAAAAACAGCAGCAGAGCCTGCTGGAGTGCATCGAGGACGGGACCGTCACCCTCATCGCCTCCACCACCGAAAACCCCTATTTCTACATCTACAGCGCGCTGCTCAGCCGGTGCGTCGTGTTCGAGTTCAAATCCCTCACGCCCGCCGACGTGGCGGACGGCCTGCGCAGCGCGGCCGGGCGCCTCTCGGAGATGGACGGCGCGCCGCTGACGGTGGACGAGGAGGCGCTGGACATCCTGGCCCACGGCTGCGGCGGGGATATGCGCAAGGCGCTGGGCTGCCTGGAGCTGGCCGCGGCCGCCGCGCCCGCCGGGGCGGACGGCGCGCGCCGGGTGGACGGGGAGATGGCCCGGCAGGTCACCGGGCGCACCGCCATGCGGTACGACAAAAGCGGCGACGACCACTACGACATCCTCTCGGCCTATCAGAAATCCATGCGCGGCTCCGACCCGGACGCGGCGCTGCACTACCTGGCCCGCCTGCTGGAGGCGGGGGATTTGGTGAGCGCCTGCCGGCGGCTGATGGTCTGCGCCTGTGAGGACGTGGGCCTGGCCTGGCCCCAGATCATCCCCATCGTGAAGGCGGCGGTGGACGCCGCCACCATGCTGGGCCTGCCGGAGGGACGCATCCCCCTGGCGGACGCGGTGATCCTGGTGGCCACCGCCCCCAAGTCCAACAGCGGCGAGGCGGCCATCGACGCCGCCATGGCCGATCTGCAAAAGGGACGCGGCGGCCCCATCCCGCGCCAATTGCAAAACAAACACTTCGACGGGGAGGACGCGGCGGTGAAAGGGCAGCACTACAAATATCCCCACGCCTATCCCGGCGGCTGGGTGGCACAGCAGTATCTGCCCGACGCTTTGGTGGGCGCGCAGTATTACCACTGGGGCGAGAACAAGACCGAGCAGGCCGCCAGAGCCTACTGGCAGCGGGTCAAGGGGCAGCCGGGCGGCGGGGAAGACGCCTCGCGGTGAGGAAAATGCGCCGATGATACTATTGCGGTCTTGTTTCCTCTTGACAAAATATGTGAAAACAATTACTATTATAAAAAATAATATTACCGGCCAGGGCGTATGCCCTGGAAAAGGAAAAAGGAGGTCAGACCCATGCGCTATTCACGCCAGCGGGAGTTGGTGATGCGGCAGGTGCAGAGCCGCTGCGATCACCCCACCGCCGATGAGATCTATACCGCCGTGCGGGACGATTGCCCTGGCCTGAGCCTCGGCACCGTGTACCGGAATCTGAACGGGCTGGTGGAAGCCGGGCGGGTACGCCGGGTGAGCATCCCCGGCCAGGCTGACCGGTTCGACCGCACGCTGGCCGAACACGACCATATGTTCTGCACCCGGTGCGGCCGGGTGGAGGACGTTCAGCTGGACAAGACGCCGCTGGACGCAATGATCGCCGGGCGGCCGGAACTTGCCATCGAGGGGTACGCCCTCACGCTGTACGGAGTGTGCAGCGCCTGCCGTGAGGCAAGCGGTTCCTGAGCCCACAAGAAAACCCGCTGTTCGCCGGGGCGCGAACAGCGGGTTTTTTCATTGCATTGGCGAGCGCTTATTTTTCGGCAATGGCCTCGATCTCGCACAGCACGCCTTTGGGAAGATCCTTCACAGCCACGCAGCTGCGGGCGGGCCGGGAGGTGAAATATTTCGCGTACACCTCGTTAAAGGCGGCAAAGTCGCCCATGTCCGCCAAAAAGCAGGTGGTCTTCACCACGTTTTCGTAGCCCGCGCCGGCGGCCTCCAGAATGGCGCCCACATTCTTGCAGCTTTGCTCCGTCTGGGCGGCAATGCCCTCGGGAATGTTTCCGGTGGCGGGGTCCACGGGGATCTGGCCGCTGGCGAAGATAAAGCCGTTTGTCTCAAATCCCTGGGAATAGGGGCCAATGGCGCCGGGCGCTTTGCTGGTTTCGATCACTTTCATGTTGCAAACCTCCTTGCGGTATCCACCCTTCAGCGGGGCCTTTCTGCCGGCAGAAAGGCGTTTTTCTTTATTATAGCAGACCCGCAGGCCAAATCAACCGTTTTCGCGCGGCGCAAAAACAATCGCAGGGCCGTTCCTCCTTTGGAGGGGCGGCCCTGCGGCTCATTCACCGGGTTCGCTCTGGCAGCCGCAGCCGTGGCGGTCGGGACCGCAGTCGTCCGCGTCCAGCGGCTGCTTGTTCGCACTGCCCTGCGTCGGCGCCGGCCCGCCAAACACCGAGGGGAAATATGCTCCCATGCCCAGCCCTTCGTAGAAGGAATCCGCCTCGGTCACAAGGTCCTCCGCCCGGGGCGGGCGGCAGCCGGGCTGGTGGGGATCGGGCACGCCCACCTCGGTCACGGCGTTCTGGTCCTCGTGGTGAGGATCAAGGTATTCATGGTCCATATAAATCCTTCCTTTCCGTGTGTGCTCAATGGGACGGATGGTCCCTGCCAGTAGTATGCCCCGTGCGAACAAAATTCTTCCCTGTGCGGAAAAAGCTTGACAATAGTCCGAAATCATACTAAAATCATGGTACGATTTCGGACGAAAGGGAGGTGGCTCCTGTTGAAAACGACCCGGGAAAAGCTGAGCCGGTTCAACTATCTGCTGGGGGAAACCGAAGCGGCCTACCATGAGGTCAGCGTCAAATTGGGCTGCTCCGACAGTGCCATGAAGATTTTGTATGCCATCTGTGACAATGGAGGATGCTGTGCGCTGCGAACCATCCGCCGGCGCTCGGGGCTGAGCAAGCAGACGATGAACTCCGCGCTGCGCAAGCTGGAAGCGGAGGGGATCCTGCTTCTTGAAAACGACGGAGCGAAAGCGAAGAACGCGCGTCTGACTGCCCGGGGGCAGGCGGTGGCCGAAAGGACGGCAGTGCGCATCCTGCAGATCGAAAAAGACATTTTCGCGTGCTGGTCCGAGGAGGAAGTGGAGAGCTATCTGCGCCTGACAGAGCGCTTTCTGACCAACTTCAAAGAGAGGGCGGCACAACTGGAACGAAAGGAAACGTATGCTGATCCGATTCTCTGACCATTTTACCTGCAAAAAACTGCTGCGCATCACCTTCCCCTCCATGGTCATGCTGGTGTTCACCTCCATTTACAGCGTGGTGGACGGCTTTTTTGTCTCCAACTTTGTGGGCAAAAGCGCCTTCACCGCGGTGAATTTCATCATCCCGTTCCTGATGATCCTGGGCGCGGTGGGGTTCATGTTCGGCACGGGCGGCAGCGCCCTCATCGCCAAGACCCTGGGCGAGGGGGACAGGGAAAGGGCGGGCCGGCTGTTTTCCATGGTGGTGTACGCCTCGGTGGCGCTGGGGGTAGTGCTGGCGACGGCGGGGTTCGCGCTGCTGCGTCCGCTGCTGGAGGCACTGGGCGCCGAGGGGGAACTGCTGGAGAACTGCATCGTCTACGGCCGCATCATCCTGCTGGCAAACCCCATGTACATCCTTCAGTACGAGTTCCAGTGCCTTTTCGCCACGGCGGGCAAACCCGCGCTGGGGCTGTATGTCACCGTGGCGGCGGGGCTGACGAATATGGTGCTGGACGCCGTATTTGTGGCGGTGCTGCCCTGGGGCGTCGCGGGCGCCGCGGCGGCCACCGCCCTCAGTCAGTGCGTGGGCGGCCTGGTGCCGCTGGTGTATTTCGCGCTGCCCAACAACAGTTTGCTGCGGCTGGGCGAGATGAAGCCGGAGATTCGCGCGCTGGCCAGGGTGTGCGCCAACGGCGCCTCCGAGCTGATGAGCAACATTTCCATCCCGCTGGTGAGCATGGTGTACAATCTGCAGCTGCTGGCCATGGCGGGAGAGGACGGTGTGGCCGCCTACGGGGTACTGATGTATGTGAGCCTGGTGTTTCAGGGGATATTTCTGGGATATTCCGTGGGCGTCGCGCCGGTGGTCAGCTACCACTACGGCGCGCGGAACGCGGCGGAGGTGCGGGGCATCCTGCGCCGCAGCCTGGGGCTGATTGCCGGCTTCTCGGTGGCGATGTTCGCGGCGGCCTGCGCGCTGGCGCAGCCGCTGGCCCGCCTGTTCGTGGGCTACGACCAGGCCCTCTATGACCTCACGGTGCGGGCTTTCGGCATCTTCTCCTTTTCCTTTTTGTTCACCGGGTTTGCCATCTTCGGCTCGGCCTATTTCACCGCGCTGAACAACGGCCTTGTGTCGGCGGTGATCTCGTTTTTGCGCACGCTGCTGTTTCAGATCGCCGCGGTGCTGCTGTTGCCCCTGGTCTGGCAGGTGGACGGTATCTGGGCTGCCACGGCGGCCGCGGAACTGATGGCCGCCCTGGTGGCGGGCGTCTTCCTCTGGCTGGGGCGGGACAGTGTGGTCGTGGGCGGCGCCCCGTCCGGCTGACGCAAGCGGCTCAAGCAGGGAACGTGTATCCCCGAAAAGCGGCCTGCCGCCGCGCAAACTGCGCGGCGGCAGGCCGCTTTTGGTCGATTGAAAACCGGATGAGCCGGTCATTCGGCGCCGGTGCTTTCCGCGGGCAGGTCGGCGCTGCCGGCCGACGCCACCTGGGCCAGAGGATCGCCCACCTCTGTGTTGGCGGCGAGCTCGGACGGGTCGACGGGCTCCTCCTCGGGCTCTTCGTCCGCCCAGAGGGACTCGTGCTCCTTGCCGTCGCACCGCTGGCGCAGCAGAGCCATGTTTTTGGCCGCCATATACATTTCGGAACTGTACTCCATCAGTTTCCGCTCATCGGTGGCCGGCACCTTGTCGCCCTTGCTGATCCGGCGGAAGACCTCCAGGATCTTCATGAGCTCTTCCATGGCCTCGGCCTGCGCCTCACCCTGCTGGCGGGAGGCCTCGGCGTTTTGGATGTTGGCGTCCAGTTCCGAGAGGCGGTTCGCCACCTCCAGGGTCTGCTCGTATTCCTCCTGTACGGCGTTCAGTGTCCGCGTCAGTTCCACCCGGTCATAGTTGGCGCCGCCCGCCGAGGCGGACGGATCGCCCTTCAGGACGCCAGTGAGTTCTCTCTTTCTCTGCACAAGAAAACTGAGCCGCTCGGATGTGATCTGCCGCGCTTGTCCCAATTTCACAGGGAAGACCTCCTTTCATTGCGCTCGCGGTCCCGGTCCATTCTAATATATATTTCGACCACGACCCGGCCGCGATTAAGTGCCCGCGTCTCAAATCAGCGCCCTGTGACCCTTCTGCAAACGAAAAACGCCCGGCCAGAGGCCGGGCGTTTGGTGCGAGGGACGTTTGCCCTATTGTGGTTATAAAATCTTTTGCGGCGGTGTCCAGGTCGGGCTTTTTGCCGTCAGGGCCCAGGATGGTGTAGACGTCCACATGGTCGGCGAACACCACCACCCTCGCCACGATGGACAGCAGCACCCGGCGGCCCTCCTGGGTCTTTTCGTCCGTCAGCGACAGCTTTGTGAGGCCCTCGGCGATCTCGGCGTCGGTGAGGCCCACCTCACGGGTGGCGGCCTTGATGTTCCGTTCGGCGGCCTCCAGCCTGGCCTTTTCGTCCTCCAGTTCCGCCAGCTGGTCGGTGATGGCCTTGCTGGATATGCCGCTGGCCAGGGTGTCCACCAGGTTGCGGATCTTCTTCGTGACCTCCTGAAGCTGCTGCTTCAGCTCATCGGTGCGGGGCGCCGCCGCCTGGGTCAGGGCGTCCCGGTACTGCGCGGCCGCGCTGATGACATCCCGCAGTCCCTTCGGCGAGACGAGCTGCCGCTTGACCGCATCCGCCACCAGCTGCTCCAGCTTTGGCACGCTGATGCCCTTGGCATTGCAGGTCTTGGTCTGCCGCTTGTGCACGCAGCTGTAATACCGATACCGCTGCCCGCGGGCGCCGCTGCTGGTGCCGGCCACCACCATGGCACCGCCGCACTCCCCGCAAAACACCTTGCCGGAAAGCAGATACTCCGCCTTGGCCGAGTACCGCCCACCCAGATGGGTCCGCTCCTTCATACGCTTTTGCACCTCCGTCCACAATTCGTCGCTGATGATCCGGGGCACCGCTCCCTCCAGCCGCACGCAGCCCTCCGCCGGCTCCTGGTGGTTGTTCCGGCGGCCGGTGGGGGAGACGCTGGGCACCGCCCCGTACACCAGCACCCCGATGTATTTCTCGTTCTTCAGCACCTCGTGCAGGCTGTTCTTGCCGAAGGGCCTGCCGGCCTTTGTGAGGCGCCCTTGAGCGGCCATGGCGGTGATGATCTCCCCATAGCCGGCCCCGGCGGCGTGCATCGTGAAGATCCTCCGCACTGTCTCGGCCTCGAACTCGTTGATGATGTAGTGCCGGTCGACGTCCAGGTCATACCCCAGCGGCGGGCGGCCTCCGGGGCACTTGCCCTGCAGGGCCATGTAGCGCATCTTTTCGATGACCTTCTGCCGGGTGATGAGGACGTGCAGATGGTTGAACATGGCCATGGTGCTCTCGCTCACGAACACCGAGGGATCCAGCAGATCGCCGCCCACCAGGGGCTGTGTGACGCTGACCACCCGGGCGCCCAGGGCCTGCAGCTGACGGCGGAAGTTGAACCACTCCACCATGTCCCGGAACATCCGGCTCTGGTCGTAGATCACCACCACGTCGGCCCCGGCTTTCGCCTGGTAGGCCGCCATCATGCGGTCGTACTCCGGCCGGTGCTGCTTCATGCCGGACACCGCCTCATCGCTGAAGATGTCCAGCACGGTGAGTTGATGCTGCCGGCAGTACTCGGCGCATTTCTTCACCTGCACCGCGGTGGTGTCCGGGTTCTGGTTGTCGGTGCTGTAGCGGGTGAGAATGAACGCTGTGGGCATAGAAATACCCTCCTTTGGACGTGTCACGGAGGTTCACGACAATAATGTCGCGAACATACAGGTGTGCTTTGACAGGCCCGCCGGAGGGTGGTATAATCTCGATGTAGGGCGAGATTTCACCTCTTCGGTGAGCCTTGTCTTTTATCCCCCGCTGGTTGCCGCCGGCGGGGGATTTTCTGTTTTAGAGACTAACGGAGCACTTCTTCAGAGCGTCCATCAGGTCAGATTCTCTGATGATTTGCACGGGTCGCCCTTTCAGTTGAAGTTGGATGGCCTTTTTGATTTTGTTGCCATATTTGCCGGAGCTCCACTCGGTGGAAGCGCAGTTACCAACGATAAGGTAGTCCAATTTGGCTACCACAGAAGGATGAACAGTTGCGCCCATTTTTTCCAGAAATGCGGTAACCTCTTCCTTGGTGCCGAAATCAAAATCCCCGGATAGACAGACCAGCTTACCAGTCAAATCTGCATCTTTGCAGGTCGGAGTGTAGCTGAGTGGATCCAGGAGGAACAAAAAGTTCTTAAAAAGCTGTTGGAGTTCATGGCGTTCCAGTATTCCGTCCTGCAGAGCTTCTTGGATGGAGGCATGGATTACGGCATAAGGAAACTCCTTTGAAAGCTCCGGGTGAGCTTCGATCCAAGCAAGAAGCTGATCCACCTCATCCTTCGTTACTTGGCCATCCTCGCAGACAGATTCCAAGATGGAAAGGAGTGCATTTATCTGTTGGGTATTTGTGGACAGCTTTTTTGCGTGGGTCGTGTGTGCGGGCCAATCGCAGGATGATTTTTCGCAAGAAACGCTGATATTATCACCATCGAATGTATGAATATAAGAGTCGACCTTCACACCTTTGTTAAGGAAGTAAGTCAAGAGTGATGCACAAGCGCGGCTGTCGCTTTCTGCATGATGGTGCTCCAAGGGAATGTCGAGAGCGTCGCACAACGGCTTCAGACCATGATGGCTAAGATCTGGAAACACATTCCGAGCAATCTCAAGCGTATCGATGTATCGAATAGGGGGGATGTCAAGACAGTAACTACGGCTGCACTTGAACAGCACAGTCAAATCGAAGGTGGCATTGTGGGCCACGAAAATGTGTTGCTGAAGGTTTGTTTTTATAGAGTCCCAAATCTGTGGAAAAGTTGGCGCATTGTGCACCATGCTCTGTGTGATGCCAGTAAGGCTACTGTTATGAGGGGAAAAAGGAACCTCCGGGTTCACCAAGTGCGATTTAGTCCCAAGAATCGTCGAACCATGTACTGAGGTTATGGCAATGGAACTGATACGGTCATTGTTCTGGTTGGGGGTTTCAAGATCCACAACAGCGTAGTCAACGCGCTCGCTTATTTTATTCACCCCATAAAAAATCCTTCCGGCGTCTAAATTCTTTTTGTACATGCATCCGGAAGCATAATATGGATTGGGATGGACGCATTTCCTGTTATCGCTGCATTCGATATAAGAGGAGCAGCAGCCAAACGTATCACTCGGGAAAAGCGTTTGTAGTTGGGAGACCAAAACCGTTTGAAAATCTGACGGCAGCGAGTCAGGATCAAAGACTCCCTTGGAGCCAAGAGAAGAAAAGTAAATTTTACCGTCAATCAGTTTGCATAAGGTAGCCTCTGCGGGACTTAAATAATCAGCAGACACCTTCAACGAAAGGTTCACATTTGTACATTTAGATGCATGAAAAATGCTGTCGGAATAGCTACCCTTTAAATCGACTGTTTTAATATATTGAAGAGGATCTAAAAAATTCTTAGGGATATTCAGAACCAGCAAATTAAAAATCTCATCGTTTGTCATCACGTTACCCCCGATTTGTTGAATTTGCAATATTCACTTAAATAAAGCTTAGCCACATCTTCCGAAAAACCAGCGCGGTGGGCAAGGTCTGAAAAAGTTTCACCCTCAAAGATGTATTCTTCCGGGAATGGACACAGCAGGCAGGCGGCGAACAGCTCGGCCTCACGTTCGTAGCAGTCTGTTTTCATAAATGTGCAGCGTTCAAGAAATACCCTGTTCAGCCCACGGTGGAACAGGTGATGTGCTAATTCATGGGCGAGCACAAACTGTCTTTGCCTACCATCCAGGCCGGAATCCACAAACACCATCGGGATACCGTGCAGCGCCTTGTAAATGCCCTGTAGCCCAGACATGGAAAGATAGAAGATTTTCACGCCCTCCGCCAACAAAATCTCATCGGGGGCGTTCGTGCCGTTCGCTTCAATGACAGCGCGGACGGTCTCGAACATATTCATGTCCGCGCCTCCTTATTGCTTATTTGCCGAGTTTATCCTTATTTACCTTCTTCGCGTAAATCAGGCCCATTTCCATGGCGCTCCGCAGGCTCTCTATGGCTTCTGGAGTGGCAGGATCTCCGTCAAACATCAAATCGCCGCTCCGGGTCATCTCGTCCATCAGCTGTTCCAGCTCTATGGCAATATCCCGCCGGTCGGATTCTGTCAGCCCGTCACTATCAGTGGCGGGCTTTTCTTTTTGTTCGTTGCCGAGAAGGTAGTCCACAGAGACGCCGAAATAGGTGGCGATTTTGGAGAGTGTTTCAGCAGAAAGGGACTGTTTGCGGCCCGCCTTCAGGTCAGTGATTGCACCACGGCTGATTCCCAACTCGTTGCACATACGGCCGGGCTTTATTCCCTTTTCCGCGCAAAGGCTGGATATTGTTTCATACAAATTGTACATTTTCAAGTACCTCTCCTGTGCATAACGCCAAATGTACATAAAAAAGAACAAAAAGGCGTTGACTTGTACTTGAACGGGTACTATAATGTGACCATAACAAGTACATGGTTACGTGCTGATTTTAAATGACATCTCTATATTAGTACGTAATTGAGTACTTGTCAATACAGCTTGCGGCAAGGAGGTGATAATTTATGCAAAAGAGCAAATTGACCGATTTCGGTTTGTGCGTAAAAACGGAACTTTTACGCCAAGGAATGAGTCAGGCAGAACTGGAGAAAAGCGTGTCGGAAGATACGGGCCTTTTTGTCGACAGCGGATATATGTACAAAATTCTCACAGGACAGAGAAGCCCTGAAAAAATCGTATCCAGCATCTGCCGCATCCTGGATATCCCTGCACCCACAGAATAACACATCGACAGTCCTATAAACAGGACAACTGACCGGGATGAAAGGAGGAGACAGGTATTGGATGAAAACATCCCTCTCGGCAACTGCATTGTGATCGACCGCAAAACGGGCGAGGTGCTCCAGTGGGAGCGCACCACTCCCGAGCGGATGAAGGCAGCGGCTCGGGTGATCGCAAAGGCGCTCGTGGACGAGCTGATGAAAGAAAGGAGAGCACAGCAATGAACAAAACAAAAGGCCCCCGGCTGCTGGAACAGTCGGGAGCCAAGCACCAAAAAGGTGCTGCCAGTACGGCACCTTTCATTTTACATGTTTTTCAGAGTGCCGTCAATTTTCTGCTGGCCGCGGAGGTCGGCCTGATCTGCGCCATGGCCGCGGCCCTGTGGGCGCTGCCGGCTGCATGGGCCGAACGAGGATATATGGGCGGCATCGGCGGAGAGTGGCTGCTGATCCTGCTGGCCAGTGCCGGAGGCGGCTTGCTGACAGCCAAAGTGCTGCGGGCGTGGGAAGGAGAGCGGCAATGAGCATCACCGAGGAAATCAACGAGTACCTGGAGCGGGTGCTGCGCTACATGGATACCCCGTGGGATCAGCGCGACCCCGGAGAGTATGAGGCCATTTTGGCCGCCAAAGCAGCAATTTACCGAGAAACCGGCAAACTGGCAGCAGCACAGCCCGGGAAAGGGGAGTGAGCCTTGTGAGCCAGGAGGAAGTAAAGCACTTGGTGGACGAGCTGGCCCCGGTGGTGTGGGCGGAGCGGTGCCACGAGGCGGCGGCGACAAAGCCGCCCCAGGCAGTGCCCTGGTATTTCATCAACATCAACCACCCGGCGGTGCGCACCATCTACGACAGATACCGCCGCAAGGCGGGCATCCTCAGGCCGCCCAGCGACATTGAGCGGGTGAAGTTTGAACTGTATGTGCTCCACCCGGCGGTCCTGCGGGATCTGCGCCGGCACTACATAGAGATCGGCGCGCTGAAAGGAGAAGAGAATGGATAACGAAGTCTTTGACAGAGGTCATTGTGTCTACTGTGGCCAGCTGCGCGTCTTGGAGCGGGACATGGGCAGTCAGGACGCCGCCAACAAGGAGGCCACTATGACCTGTAACTGCGAGGCAGGGAGGCAGGCCCGGCGGCAGGCCAAGGAGTGCCAGATCATCAGCGGCCTGTTCCCGGAACTGCCGGAGGTCACGGTGGATTTCCTTTTGCAGATGGCCGCCATGATCCGCGAGGAGCAGCTGTATAGCGGCACCAGCGTCAAGGTGGCGCCGAACGTCACCGCTCGCTTCAAGCTGAAGGATGGCTCGGTGGTGGTCACACGCAGCGAGAAGATGGAACATCAGTCCAGCATTTGAGGAGGAAACCATGGAAGACGGGAAACAGAGATTTTACTGGCTGTTCCGGGATGTGGACGGAGATTATTATCCCGGATCAGCAGAGTTTTTGCGTTGGTTGGAAGGCACCGACTTTTTCACCGCGCCGGCCAGCACCAAATATCACCTGTGCACCCCCGGCGGGCTGGTGCTGCACAGCGTCCATGTGGCGGAGGAGGCGGCTGCTATGTGCCACAGGTACGGGATGCACGAACTGGCGGACAGCGCGATCATGTGCGGCCTGGTGCACGACATCTGCAAGGTGGGGGTGTACAAGCCCACCACACGGCGGGCGCGTGGTGAGGATGGAGTATGGAAAACCGTTCCCTCCTATGAGTACGATGACGCCCTGCCGCTGGGCCACGGAGAGAAAAGCCTCTTTCTTGCGCAGCGGCACGGCCTTCAGCTCAGCGACGAAGAGGCGGCGGCGATCCGCTGGCACATGGGGCCTTACCGGGACGGGGACGCCGCGCGGGAGATGAGCGAGGCGTTCCAGCGGTTCCCGCTGGCGGCGATCCTCCACACTGCGGACATGGCCGCCACCTACATCGTCGAGCGGGGCGTCGGGGAAAAGCCCTGACGCCCGTTTTGCACTCAACTGCAAAAAGAAAAGCGCGGCCATTGCAGTGGCCGCGCCCGGATGAAGCACCCGTTTACATATCATGTATAAATCATAGCAGAACCGGGTCGCTTTGTCAATTTTGAGCGCCACCGATGCGGTGGCGGACGGGCTCGTATGAGGTAATAAAAACCCGACACTCACCCCCAAAAAAAACAAACTCAAAGGGGGCTGACCTTCGCAGAAAGCCGGAGGGAGAGGGAGGAGGCCGCCAGGGCTACCGCATACCCAAGGAGGACAACGTGAGAGCGATCCAGAGAGAGCGGCGCTTTGTCTGCGGACGGAGCAGGCAAAGCGCCATGTACCAGGAGGTAGAGATCTACACCTGCAGCGCCGACCCGGCGGGCCGCTGGCGGGACAGGGGGATGAGCGAGGGGCCGCCCTTCCGGGGGAAGAACCCGGAGACCTGGGAGAAGCACAACGCCGCCGCGGCCAGAAAGTTCTTTGTGCGGCTGGTGAACACGAATTTTGGGCAGGACGACCTGCACACAACCCTCACCTATGCCGACGAGACACTGCCGGGGGACGACCGACAGGCGGAGCGGGATGTTTCCAACTTCCTGCGGCATCTTCGGGCAGAGTGCAAAAAACAGGGGTTCGACCCGCCGGAGGCCATCATCGTGACCGAGCACCAGGACGAGGACCACGCCCAGGGGAAAAAGGCGGTGCGCTACCACCACCATGTCCTGCTGCGGTGCGATCTGGGCCGCGACGATGTGGAGAGATGCTGGCACAGGAAGGGCGAAAGCCTGGGCTTTGCCAACTGCGACCGGCTGAAGCTGGACAAGTCCAGCCTGGAGGCACTGGCCAGCTATTTGATGAAAAGCCCAAACCGAAAGCACCGATGGAGGCGCACCAGGGGCATCCGGGACCCCATCCGGCCGCGGCCAAACGACAGCCGCTACACCCGGCGGGCCATCCAGCGCATCGCCACCGGCCCGGACCTGCACAGCCCGGAGTTCTGGGCGCGAAAATATCCGGGCTGGGAGTTGAACGAGGCAGAGGCGAACTATAACGACTTCTGGGGATGGAGCATCACCCTGAAGCTGCGGCGCCGGCCGGAAAGGGGAAAAGATGGGCGTGGACATTGAGCGCCTCGGCCCGGCGGCCCGGGAACAGGTGCTGAAGGAACTGGCCCGGCGGGAGCGCCTGGCCAACGCGGAACGCCGGCGGCAGCGGGCGGCGGAGAAAACACCACCCGGCGGGCAGGGCAGCCGGCTGGAGGAAGACTATTACCGGGCCTTCATCTGGCCGAAGGAACTGGCCGGGCAGGTGGCCAGGGTGGAGCGCCACAGGCGCTTTGAGTTGCTGCCCCCGGCGGAATACTGCGGCCTGCGGCTGCCGGCGGCCCACTATACCCCGGATTTCGTGATCGAATACGTCACCGGCACGGTGGAGGTCGTCGAGGTCAAAAGCCACTTCACCCGAACGGCCCAGCGGGACTACATCTACCGCCGGCGGCTATTCATCGAACTTATAGCCCGCCCGAGAGGGTGGGTGTTCACCGAGTACATTGAAAAGGAGCAATAACCATGAATGAATGGTACTTGAGCGCAAAAAAGAAGCTGGAGACGGAGCGGAAAAGCGGAAAGTATGACCGCTACGCGGCAGTCATGAAAGATGCCGTATGTGATGCGTTGGACGGCTTTTGCCGGCAGGATGGGGAGTTTGCCCAGGCGGTAGTCCAGGGCGGGACCTTAGAGGACTGCATGAAGGCGGTGGCCAGGAACTGCGGGAACGCGATCTCCGACCTGGAGGCGTTCCGCCGGGCGGTGCAGTTCTACTTCCCGGGGGCGGATGTGCGGTTTCAGATGAGCGTCAACCTCTGCGCCAGCGTCGAGGGAGAGGAAGAGGCGGCGCCGCTGCCGGCGCCGAAGACGGGACGGAAGATCCTCTCGCTGGCTGATTTTCTGTAAGGGGGGTGGACACAGTGACAGAACAGGAGAAGGCCGAGAAGTTCGCGAAGATGGCCCCGCCGCTGCGGGAGGGGGAGCTGGAGGCGATCAACGCCCTGTTTCCCACGTATCTGTTCCGAAGGAGAAAGACCGGGGAGGTGTGGACGACCTGCTGCCACGAGCATATCACAGCTGGCATGAACAGCGGATACTGGGATATGCGGCGGGCCATGTGGGAACCGCACCAGCGGGAACCGACGAACCACTGGAATGAAGCACCCAAGCCGAGCATGAACTGCCCGTTCTGCGGTAAGCCGGTCATCGTGAAGGAACTGCGCTACACCGGCAGGCGGGAGAAACTCTCCAGCTACCGGCGGGCGGTGGTCCTGCAGTGGTACAAAGGGGCGCTGTGGGCCAGGGCCTATGACTGCAGCAAGCACTATACAGCGGACTATGACCTGGCCGGGGAGCCGGTGTGCAAGCTGGTGGGGGTGTACCGCTTCCGGCCGGGTTTGGCAGAAGAGACCGCGCGAGCGTGGTACGGGAACTACCCCTTCAGGTCCATTGTGACCCAGGACGGGCCGCTCACAAGGGGAAAGTGGAAGATCCACAGCCCGTTCGCTGCCAATGCCTATTATGGGATTGGATATGATGTGATCGGCCTGGACGAAGTGCTGGAGAGTCCGATGCGCTACTGCTTCCAAAAAGATGACGATATGTTCTATGGCCGCCTGCTGGAGTTTTTGACCGCCTGCTGCTTCTACCCCCGGCAGATCGAGATGCTGCTCAAGGCGGGGATGGACGATGTGGTCCGGGATCTGGTGAAGCGGGGCGTGAAGCACGCCGCCGTGATCGACTGGAACAATGAGAATCCGGCAAAGGTCTTTGGCCTGAACCGGCAGGAGCTGAAGACCTTCCTTGGAACGAACCGGAACATTGAGATTCTGGAGCTGCACAAGCGGCTGAAGGGCCGTGTTGCTATCCAGGTATGTGCGGAATGGATGGGCATGGGTCTGGACATCCGCAAGACCTTTCAAGCGGCAAAGAAGTGGGGCCTGGCCCCGGAGCGGTTGATTCGCTATCTGGTCGGGAATGTGGGGTGTGCCAGGTATGGCGGCCTGCCCGGCCTGCGTGAGGCGCTGCGAATCTGGGAGGACTATGTGACTGCCGCTGAGGCAACGGGCTATCCGCTCCATCGAGAGAACGTTCTGCTGCCAAAGGAGCTCGGGGCAGCCCATGATGAGGCCACGAAAAAGCATAATGCGATCCTGCAGAGACAGATAGCGCAGGCGGAGCAGCAGTGGAGACAGGCGGAACAGGAAAGACTGGCCGCGGCGAACGCGGCCTATGCCGAGCGCAGGGAGAAGCTGGATCAGAAGTATGGCTTTGAGATGGACGGCCTTCTGATCCGGGCACCCATCAGCGGCGCGGAGGTCCTGGACGAAGGACGGGTACTGAAGCACTGCGTGGGCGGTTACGCAGACCGTCATGTGCAGGGGAAAACCACGATCCTGTTCATGCGCAGGGCAGCGAAGCCTAACGAACCGTGGCTGACCATTGAAATGAACGAGAACAGGCTGGTACAGATACATGGGTACCGAAACGAAGGCATTCACACAATGGAGGGCAGGTTTGCTCCCGATCCGAGAGAAGTCTACCGCGAGTTTTTGGACACCTGGCTGGACTGGCTGAAGAAAGGGAGCAAGCGTGACAAGCAGGGCAGGCCGAAGCTGCCCCGGAAGAAAAAAGCGGCAGCATAAGGAAAGGAGAAACCCATGGAACAGTTGACCATCATCGCCGGCGCGACGCCGGCTCAGCAGGAAGCGGCGGCCATGCACTTTGAGATCGTGGAGGCGGCCAAGGGAGCGGTGAACAGCCTGCTCGACCTTGGCCGCAAGCTCAAGCGTATGCGCGACAGCGGGCGCTTCAAGGACCTGGGCTTTGAGACCTTCGGGGCCTACACCGAGGCAGCGGTAGGCATCAAGCAGCGCCAGGCTTACAGCTACATACAGGTCGTGGAGACACTGCCGGCGCGTCTCATCGAGGAGAATGCCGCCAGCGGCATCACCAAGCTGGCCCTGCTCTGCAAACTCAGCCCGGCGGATCGGGAAGAAGTCGCCGGCGAGGGGCTGGCGGAAATCACCGTGGCCGAGCTGCAGAAGCTCATCGAGGAAAAGAACGGCCTGGCGGAGCAGCTCTCCATGCTGGAGAGCGGGACCACGGCGCCCGCCGCCGAGGCACAGGCAGAAGAGGTGGATTTGGACGCGATCCGCGCCGAGGCCGCCGCCCAGGCCCGGGAGGAAGAGCAGCGGCGCCACGCGGAGGCGCTGGAAAGGGCAAAGCAGGAACAGGATGAGGCGGTGGCCGCCGCCCGGCGGGAAGCCGAAGCAGAGGCGAAAAAGAGAATCCGGGAGGCCACCGAGAAGGCCCAGGAGCAGGCCCGGAAGACCGCGGTGCAGCAGATCGCGGAGGAGCGGGAGAAGGCGGCCAGTCAGGCCCGCGCCCAGCAGGAGGCGGCGGACCGGGCGGCGCTGGAGGAAGCCCGACGCCGGGAGGCCGAGGCCATGCAGCGGGCGGAGGAGACGGCAAAGCAGCTGCAGCTGGCCTCCGACAAAGACAGTGCCCGCTTTGCCCTCCTTTTTGATGACCTGCAGGCCAAGGCCACGGCCATGGTGGAGCTGGCGGAAGAAATGCGGGCCAAAGGCAAGGCGGAGCAGGCCGAGAAGTTCATGGGCGCCTTAAAACGGGCGCTGGAGGCCCTGCGGGAGAGCCTGGAAGGGGAAGATGAATGAAATGAACGACAAGTTTATTGAAGCGATGGCAAAGGCAGTGGTTTATACCTGCATGGTGCTGACCGGAGCGGCGGTGATCTTTCTTTTCACGGGTGCCGCCGTGGCCGCCTTCAACTGGATGATGGGGGTGATGTAATGCCGATAAAGAACTACACGACCACGGTGCCGGCGGCGCAGTCCGTGGCCGAGATCGTGGGTGCGCTGGCCGCTCACGGCGCCACGAAAATCCAGCAGGACTATGATGCCGGCAGGCCTGTTTCCATCGCCTTTGTAATTGACACCCCGGCGGGCCTTCGCGCGTTCCGGCTGCCCAGCAGCGCAGACCGGGTCAAGGCGGTGCTATTGCGGCAAAAGGTCAAAACTGACGATGCCCAGGCCGAGCGAGTCGCCTGGCGTATCCTGCGGGATTGGGTGCTCTCGCAGATGGCCATCTTGGAGACCGAGATGGTGGCCATGGACCAGATCATGCTGCCCTACATGGTTGACGACAATGGGAGAACCGTGTACGAACTGTACCAAAGCCGACAGCTGCAGCTTGGAGACGGGGGCGCGCAATATGACTGACTATATCGAACGGAAAGCCGCATTCGACGCTGCGCAGGAACACTTCTGCGACAGCGCAAGAACGCTTGAGGCTATTGAGACCCTTCCGGCCGCTGATGTCCGTCCGGTGGTGCGGGGGCGGTGGGAGCGCATTGACGGCCTGGACGAACTTGACCCGCGCATGAGGTGCTCTGTGTGCGGAAGCGTTGAAACACCGCTGGCAAGGCACAGGTTTTGCCCGGTATGCGCGGCGGATATGAAAGGAGGCGAATCTGATGGTTGACATCGTCGAAATCAAAAGCGCCGTCCGCTCCGGGGAAATTACGGTGTATGAAGAGGCCGGGCGCTTATACATAGAGAACACGGCCGGGGAGCGTATCGAACTGAAACCGAAAGGCTGCATATCCAGAAGAGAGGAGGGGGCGTCCAGTGAATTGGCAGAAAGAAGCAATCGCTGACCTGCGTTGTCATGAAAAGCGCAAGGCCGCATTGGAGAGCCTTGCAGATGAGATTCGTGAACTGCGCGGCCGTACATATGGCTCCAGTTCCCCGGCGGCCGATGCCGTGCCGGTACAGGGCGGTTCAAGCACTGCGGAAGGCCGTTGGATTGCCGCCATCGATGAGATGGAGAGAAAGAAAGAGGCGTACCGTCTTACCAAGCGCCGGGTGGAAGCAGTAGAGCGGGGCCTTGCGGCGCTGGACGAACAGCAGCGGTTGATACTGAACGTGTTTTTTATGAACCGCGTACAGGGCGGAGCGGACTACCTGGCAGAAGAACTCCACCTGGAGCGCACTCGTATTTATGAATTGCGGGAGCGCGCGCTCCGCGACTTCACTATGGCCCGTTATGGGATAGTGGACGCATAAAAAGGGCGGAAAAAAAACGGACGAAATTTCTAAAAATCCGTGGTATGATGGTAAAAAGAGAGATTGCAAAGGCACCAACACCCAGGCGGGCGTTGGTGCCTTTTTATGCCGCTTTGGGCCGCGGGAGGCCCGGGGCGGCTCGATCTTCCATCGCCCGCCCCGGCGCCCAGAGAAGCTCAGCACACAAGTGACCAATTTCTTCTGTCATCGCGCTGCCGGGGCGGGCAAAAGGAAAGGCCGGGGATCACTCCCCGGCCTTTGTCAAGTGGACCAGAATCACTCAATATTCAGCTGCTGCTTCAGACCAGCCGCCAGAGCGCTGGAAAAGTTGAGGTGTGCCGCTTCGGCGGCCTCGTTCAGCCAACTCGGAATAGTGCAGTTCTTTCGCACGGCGCGCATATCGTTCGCCCGCCGGTAGGCGGCGAAGTCGATGTCCACCAGCGTGGCCACCTCGTTCGGTTCACAGGCGGGGAGTTTTGCGGAACCGGCAGGAATCTGCCGCCCGGCATCTTCTTCGGCCAGACCCCACAGCCCGATGGCGTCGCGGGCCATGGCGATGGCATCCGGGAGGGTGTCGCCCTCGGTGTTGATGTTGAGGTCGGGGACAAATACAACATAACCACGCTCTGCAGG
Organism: Candidatus Allofournierella merdavium; assembly: GCF_944382735.1. NCBI lineage: Bacteria > Bacillati > Bacillota > Clostridia > Eubacteriales > Oscillospiraceae > Allofournierella > Candidatus Allofournierella merdavium. The sequence continues at coordinate 48,295 of NZ_CALWND010000012.1, forward strand.
GGTGAGGACAATGGGATAAACAGCTTTCATGGTGGATGACCCCTTTCTATATTTCAGAAGGCTGGGGGCTTATTTCAGCCCCCGCCGTTTGATGATTGCTTTTGCCAGTAGTTCGTTCAACTCTCTGTGCCTCGGTATCGTCTCACTCTCCTTTCCGTTTGTGTAGATGATGTGGTTTCCGCCTTCGCGTTCCTTCCACCATCCATTCTTTTCGAGGAGCTTTATCAAGTCTTTTTGCTTCATGTCCTCACCTCTTGATTATATTATACGCATTTTATGCGCATTTGTCAATAGGGAAGAAGAAAAAATTTGAAAAATTTCACTGCCCACGCCTCATGGCGCGGGCTTTTCTTTTGCGCGGATATCCCCGCGCTATGCTTGCAAAATCAGACGCGCCAGGAGGCGGGAACAAATGGCGAAACAATGGGCAAAGTCATTCTACAACAGCGATGCGTGGAAAGTGACCAGATTGCAGTTCCTGGTAGATCATGCGTTCACTTGCGAGATGTGCGGAGGACACGCCGAAGAAGTCCACCACGAAGTGGAGCTGACGCCAGAGAACATTCACGACCCGGCGGTCACGCTGAACCCGATGCTGTTGCACGCGCTGTGCGGGGACTGCCACAAGCTGGTCACCAAGCGGCAAAAGAATATGCGGCGGCCGGACTGCGATCCTGGTTTTGCTTTTGATACGGACGGCAACCTATCCCCCCGGGGGGTCTGAGTTTTTGACCCGGGGCGGAAGACCGCACGCCACCCACAGGAAAAACCGACCGGGAAATACATGGGAGGGGGTGGGTCACGTGCGCGATCATATTGCGCGCGGATAGTGGTATAAAAGGCAGACTTCGCAAAAGCTGGGAATATCTGAGGAAAGGACGGTGGTTTTGGTGGATTTTGAGCACATCTATACCCCGGAGCAACGAGCTGAAAAACTGGCGGAAAAGAAAAAGGAATTTGCGCAGCTCCTTACCAAAATCCCCGGGAAGAAGAAAAAAGCCGGTCGGGCAATTTCCGAACAGGCAGCGTTTCTGGCGGTGGCCATCGAAGAACTGGACAAGATCGTGATCCGGGACGGATATGTGGAGGAATACCAAAACGGGGAGAGCCAGAAGGGCACAAAGAAAACCGTGGCCGCCGACCTGCTGGACCGGTACACAAAAACCTACACCACCACCATCAAGCAAATTGTGGATCTGCTGCCGGAAGAAGAAGCCAAAACCGCCAAGGATGAAATGACGGAATTTATGAAGCGTCGGCCTAAGGTGTGAGCCTATGGGCGCAAGCTGCAAAAACTGGCCAAAGATTTATCTGGAAAAGATTCGGGCAGGAGAGATCCCGGTGAGCCGGAAGGTGCTGGCGGTGTACGAGCGGGAATGCAGCTGGATGGACGATCCGCCGCCCAACTTCCCTTACAAGTTTTCGCCGGAGCTGGGGCAGTATTACATCGACTTCATGGAGAAATTCTGTCGCCAGTCCAAGGGAAAAGCGGGAGGCCAGCTCATCAAATTCCAGCTTTTCCAACTGGCCAAGATGCAGCTTGTGTTTGGGTGGGTGGAGAAGGGTACAGGCTTGCGGAGATTCCGGGAAGTATTCGATATCCGCGGCCGCAAAAACGGAAAATCCACCGAAACAGCTGCTGTGATGCACGCCATGCTGGAGATCGATGGAGAGGCGGGCCCCGAGATCTATTGTGTGGCCAACTCCAAGGATCAGGCCGACACCGTGTTCAATGAATGCGTCAATATGCGGGCGCAGTCTCCGGCCCTGCAGAAAATCACCAAAAAGCGGCGCACCGACATATACTGCCCGCGCAACTTCGGCTTCATCCAGGCGCTGGCGGCCAAAACCGACACGCTGGACGGCAAAAATGCTCATTTTGTCTGCCAGGACGAACCGCACGAGCAGCGGAACAGCAAACTGTACGATGTTATGAAGCAGTCCCAGAGTTTCCGGGAGCAGCCGCTTTACTGGATCATATCCACAAACGGTTCTGTCCGGGAAGGCTTTTTCGACTCCAAATACCAGATGTACAGCGCCGTGGCGCTGTGGCAGGATGGTTTCCAGGACTACACCGTGCTGCCGCTGATCTACGAACTGGACAGCCGGGAAGAGTGGACAGACGAAAAATGCTGGGAAAAGGCAAACCCGGGACTGGGCACCATCAAAAGCCTGAAGACCCTGAGGGAGCATGTGGCCCAGGCAAAGCGAGATCCGTCTTTCCTTCCCACCGTGCTCACGAAGGACTTCAACATCCCGGAGAACAGCGCCGAGAGCTGGCTGCGGTTTGAGGATATCAAAAACGAAACAGTGGCGGACATGCCCTATCTGGAGCACAGCTACGCGATAGGCGGATGCGATCTGTCGGCCACGACCGACCTGACCTGCGCCACTCTGCTGATCATGAAGCCAAACGACCCGAATTACTATGTGCTCCAGAAGTACTTCCTGCCGGAAGGCCGCCTGGAACAGCTGCGGGAGACAAACGACCGGGAGGCGCCCTATCAGCGGTGGGCAGAGCTGGGATGGCTGCACCTCTGCAGGGGCAAAACGGTGGACTACAACGATGTGACACAATGGTTTGTGGAGATGGTGCAAAAGCACGACATCCGCCCCTTGTGGATCTGTTACGACGCCGCGCTGTCCGGCTATTGGGCGCCGCAGATGGAAGAGACAGGGTTTGTGATGGAGAAGATCCGGCAGGGACCGATCACATGGACGTACCCCATGAAGCTGCTGGGCGGTGCGCTGCAGGAGCATCGCATAATCTACCAGAACAACCCGATGCTGCGCTGGTGCCTGTCAAACACCGCCAAAAAAAGCACCAACCGCGACGGTATCGAGAGCATACAGCCGGTCAAATGCGCCAGCAACCGGCGCATTGACGGCATGGTGAGCCTGTTGAATGCCTGGGTCGGGCTGCAAAAGCATACAGACGAATTTTTGCCATATTTGAGGTGATACAGTGGGATTTTTCAGCACGTTTATCAGTAGTTTCAAGCGGCCGGTGGCGGCGGTGGTCGGAATGGGGTCCGACAGCAAACCATGGACTGCGGCGGTCGGAGACCAGAAGACCTGCGCGGCAATCATGGACTGCACAGCGACGCACACCGCGAAAGGGAAGGTGCTGCACGTGGTCCTGGATGAAAACGACAGGATCAGGCAGATCAACCGCACAAGCGCCTATACAAGGCTGTTCGAAAAACCGAATCCGATGATGAGCGGGTACGATTTTATGTACGCGATGAGTTGGCAGCTGGACGAAAAAAACACCGCTCTGGCCTGGGTGGATTGGGGTGAAGGGACAAAACCCAAGGCGATCTGGCCGGTCTACTACAACCAATACCGGCTCAAGAAAATCGTGGGTGAAAACGCCTGGGCGATGGAGCTCACCACGATCGACGGAATGCCCAGGCTGGTACGCCTTGAAGATGTGATCATCCTGCGGCAGCACTACCAGGGTGAGGGTATTTCAGGCGGCAACAACCGCCCGATCTATGATGCCATCACAATGGCCGAGGCCAGTGACCGCGGCCTGATGGACGCGATCCAGGGAGCCAACAGGCTGCACGGCTACGTAAAGCTCAAAAACGCCATGCTGGCGCCGCAAAGCACAAAGAACAACAACAAAACCCTGAATGACCGTATCAAAGAAGCCGCCGAAAATGGCGGCATTTTTCAACTGGATGCCACCGAGGATTTCACCGCGGTAGCGGTCAACACCTGGGCGGCGTCCAGCGCCCAGATGAAGGACGTGCAAGGCAACCTGTACGACTATTTCCGAACCCCCAAAGAGGTGGTGAACGGGACAGCCAACGAGCAGACCATGCAGAATTATTACGAAGGCCGCATTGAGCCCCGGTGGATGGCCATGGCTCAGGCGTTCACCGCGGCACTGTTCACCAAGCGAGAATATGAGATGGGCAACCGCATCATTGTCTCCAGCCCGGCGGCCACAGCCGCCAGCTGGGCCACCCGCATGAACATACTGAATTACACGCGGGAAACCGGCGACCTCACCACCAACGAACGACGGGAGCTGATGGGGTATCCGCCGGTGGAAGGCGGTGATAAGCGGCAGATCTCTCTGAACTATGTGAGCAACAAGAATCAGGAAAATTACCAGACATGAGAACAGGCACCCCAAATAAGCAGGAGGAAATGAGACGTGAAAAGAGTTGAACGCCGCGCCCTGAGCAGCTTTGTGATGGACAGCGGCGAAAAAAGGCTGAACAGCGACTACTATGTGGAAGGCTATGCCACCACATACAACCAGCCGTATGAGCTGTACACCGATGAATACGGTGTGGCGCACTACGAAATGATCCAGGCCGGTGCTCTGCAGGGCGCAGAGATGGCCGATGTGGTCATGCTGTACGACCATGACAGCCGGGTGGTGGCGCGCACCACGAATGGCACGCTGCTGCTTTTCCCGAATGACCCGGCCGGCCTGCTGATCGCGGCAGATCTTAGCAAGAGCGACTTTGCCAAGCAGATCCATGGCGACATCCAGGCAAAGCTGCTGACCAGAATGAGCTGGACCTTCGAGGTGGCGCCCGGCGGCGAGTATTACGACCAGGCGAACCATACATGGGTAATCACCAGGATCCGCAGGGTGTACGAGGTGGCGGCGGTCGCGCTGCCCGCAAATGAAGACACCGTGATCGAGGCCCGCAACAAGACGCGGGCCGCAGAAGCCGCGCAGGCAAAAAATCAGCTGGAACGGTGCCGGGCAAAGTGCCGGGCACTGCTCAATTTATAAACCATGGAAAAGGAGAAATGACAATGGCATGCAATTGGAAAGACCGACTGGCCCAGATCGAGCAGCGCAAGAAGGTGCTGCTGGATGAGGTGAACAACCCCGAGACCACCGCGGAGCGGATGGCCCAGATCGAAACCGAAAGCGCGGATCTGAGCAGGGAAGAGAAGGAAGTGCGCAGCCGCTGGCACCTGAGCGAGGCACTGACCGTGGATCCGGAGCCCGCGCCCGGGGCGCCCGCCGGCGGCCAGCCGGCGGAAAACCTGATCGAGCAGCGGGCCAAGCAGTTCCGCGCCAAGAACAAAATGACGATTCCCATGTTCGCCGAGCAGCGCAGCCTGCTCGTGAGCAGCGGCAAGATCGCTACCCCCACCGCCGTGTACCAGACCATCGGTGAGCTGCCCAAGGTGGTGAGCAGTATTGTGGACGACGTTGAGGTAATCGACGCCACCGGCACCGGCGCATGGGACTTCCCGTACAAAAAGACCGATGCCGAAGCTTCGGATGTGACCGAAGGCAGCGAGATCGCCGGCACCGGCGCCACTTACGACAAGGTCACTATTTCCCCCAAGATCTGGGGCGTCCTGGATGAAGTCAGCAACCAGGTGGCAAAGATGACCGACGTCGCCTACACGGCCAATGTCCAGAACAGCGCGTATCTGGCGCTTCGGCGGGTCGCCCGCGACAAGATCGTGGCTGCCATCAAAGCCTCGGGCCTGACCGAGACCAGAAGCAACATTGCGCTGGATGAGAACTACCTGCGCACCATTGTCTTGGGGTACGGCGATGACGAAAACGTCATCGGCGGTGAGACCAAGCTGTACATCAACAAGGCCGACATGGATACCCTCGGCAAAGTGCGCGGCAGCGACAAAAAGCCCGTGTATGACATCACGTTCACCGACAGCAACAATGGCACCATCAAGGACGGCGGCCTTGCTGTAAAGTTCTCTCTGACCAAGCTGACCACCGGCGAGCAGATCTATGGCAACGCGCGCACCGTGAAAATGCCGCTGTGGGGCGGCTATGAGGTCAGCACCGACCAGGGCGGCGAATATTTCAAGCGCAACATGATGGGTGTTCGCGGCCTGGCCACCGCCGGCGCCGATCTGACCGTATGGCATGGTATGCAGCTGATCAAGCAGGGCGAATGACCGAAAGGGCGGTGCAGGCAATGATCAGCGACAATTACCTTGATTCCATGATCCGGGCAGTGCGCCGCAGCAAGACCGATGCAGTTGCCGGAGAAATCACCGATCTGATTCTGGAAGCCCGCGCCGACATGATCGGCGCGGGTGTTTCTGCAGAAAAGGCGGAAAACGAGGAAGACCCGATGGTGAAGGGCGCGATACGCAGCTTCGTTCGCTGGAAGTTCGGCCTGGAAGCGCCCGGGGCGGAATCCGAGCGGCGGGACTACCTCGTCCAGGTGGACAACATCCGCAGGCGGGGGTGATGAAAGGTGCAGTTTTCGGATGAGATTTTTCTCTTGAATAGCACACAGGCACCAACCGATTCCGGGCACCCGGCGGGAGAGAGCACAAGCGGGCGGGCGGTATGGGCAAACAAAAAGAGCGTCGGTATGAGCGAGTACTACAAGGCCGATGCCAACGGCAAAAAAATCACCGCCGTATTCGAGGTGCATACCGAGGACTATGAAGGTGAAATGCTGCTGGAATACCATGGGCAGCTGTTCGATGTGGAGCGCAGCTATGAGACAAAGCCCAGCACCGTGGAGCTCAGCTGCACCAATGCAAAGCGGGATAAAGCGAATCGGGGGCCGGTGGCATGAGATTTGAAACAAATTTCCCAAAAGAATTTTGGGATCAGTTTGAACGGCTCGAGAAAATCGACGATGTGGCGCCCAAGATGCTGCAAGCAGCCGCTCCGATTGCAGTTGACGCAATCAAGAAAAGATTGCGGCCGCACAGACAGACCGGGGAGCTGATCAGAAGCGTCAAGGCGTCAAAGCCCAAAGAAGCAAAAGTTGGTGGATACATACTCAAAATAAATTTCGTGGGTTATGACAAAACCCGCAAACCAACGCCTTCGCAGCCGCGTGGTGTACCTAATGCAGTGAAGGCTGCCGGCATTGAGTATGGAAATGCCACAGAAGAGCCAAAACCGTTTTTGCAGTCGGCTGCAAAGGACTGTGAAGCCGACGTGGCAGAGGCCATGCAGCGGAAATTCGAAGTGGAGATGGCCATCAATGGAACTAAATGAACAGCTTGCCCAGGCCATGGGAACGCTCCTGCCGGGGGCCGTGTGGCTGGTGGTCTGCGATCAGAAGCCGCTGCCGGATGAGTACATTGTGGTCACAACGGTGGATGAGCGGCCGGAAGTGTACAGCGGAGACCAGGATGAACAGCTGGCGGGAACATATCGCGCAGCATGGTACAGCAGAGCAGGCACAGAAGGCAAAGCGGCCAAAATGCGCCGCGCCGCCAGAGATGCCGGCTTCCTGATTGAAAGCACACCCCCGGCGGGATATGACAGCGCGACCGGGCATTACATCACCTATATCGAGGTGTCAAACACAGACACTTGCGAGGACTACCAAATCACATAAAGGAGGACAATGCTATGGCATACGTTGGGCTGCCCTACTACGGGTACTGCACTTACACCGAAACCGACAATGGGGACGGCACTGTGACCGAGAACCTGGGCACCGGAAAGCTGACCCGCAGCGTGATCAAATTCGCGCCCTCCGCCGAAAGCAACGCGGTGGAGCTGTGGGCCGGGGATCTGAAGGAGCAGGATGAATACGACAACCCCGGCGGCACGATCAGCATCGACCGCAGCTACATCAGCCTGGAAGAAGAGGCGGCCATGGGCGGCCACAAGTTCACCAAGGAAGGCGCGGAAGGCGGGATGGTCCATAACGCGGACGACACCCCCGCCCTGTTGCGCGTGGCCGCGATGGCAAAGCTGAAAAAGCCGGACCGGAAAGTGGCATACCGGGTCGTCGGGTACTATCGCGCCACGATGGCGCCCATCGCCGACGAAATGAGCACCCGCAGCGCCCAGAAGGCCTTCGGACAGCAGAACATGACCGGCACTCTGGGCACCAACGCGAAGGGGGATTTTTCCTACAAGAACGAGTATCCCGATTTCGCCGCGGCTCTGGCGGATATGAAAAAGTTTTTGAACATCACCTGAGGAGGGGCTATGGCAACGATCACGATCCGGGGCAAAGTTTACCCCGCCCTGTTTGACCTGCAGAATGTGGAGGAGCTGCAAAACCACTACGAGAACGGCCTGGACGACATGATCGACGCGCTGAAAGAGCCGCACAAGAACATGCGGGAGATCGCCTATATCGTGTGGCTGATGATTCGGGAAGGGGTGGAGCTGGACAATGAGGAGCACCACCGCGGCAACACGGCGCCGACCCGGAAGATGATCGAAAAGCAGCTGTGCTTTGCGGATCTTGTGGGGGAAAACAACATTTCCAAATCTGTGGAGGAGGCGTTTTTGGAGTTCTACGGAAAAAACGCGGAAAGCCGGAGTTTGATGGAGACGAGCCAGCAGATGGTGATGGAGAAACTGTCTGGATCGACGACGTCGAGCCCCGGCACTTCGGAACAGAACGCCTGGTAAACTTTCCAAAACTGCGATACATTGCGGTCGGCCTGCTGGGGTATTCCCGGCGGGAAAGCCGTTTTTTGAGCATGGACGAGCTTTTGAGCCAGTATGAGGCTTTCTGCGAGATCCACGGAATCCGAAGGGAAAGGAGCATTGCTGATGAGCTTGCCTAAAATCGGCGGCACGCTTGTGCTGGACAACGAAGCCCAATTTAAGAAGGCGCTGGCAGAGGTGAACCAGGGCCTGCGCGTGAACCAGAGCAACATGCGGCTGGTGGAAGAGCAGAGCAAGAGGTCTGGCGATGCCCAGAAGGCCCTGCAGGCCAAAATGGACGCATTGAGCGATACCATCAACAGCCAGAAGGACAAGGTGGCATTGCTGGAGCAGGCGCTCACCAAGAGCGCCGAAAAAACCGGCGAAGGAAGCAAGGCCACGATGCAGTGGCAGGAGAAGCTGAACAACGCGCGGCGCGATCTGCTCAAAATGGAGTCCGAGCTGCAGGGTTACCAGGACGAACAAAAGGAGGCGTCAGAGCAGACCAAAACCTTTCGTGACCGGCTGGAAGAAGCCGCCAAAAAAATCGGAGTGGAACTGCCGAAAAGTACCCGGGATGGGGAGAGCGGCCTGAACGACTTCAAGGAAGCCGCGCTGGCCGCGGGGGCCGCGATCGCCGGCGTCACAGCAGCGCTTGTAAAGATGACCATGGAAGTGGGCACCAGTGCCGAGGAGATCAAGAACAAGAGTCAAACCATGGGCATGAGCATGACCGAATATCAGGAATGGGATTACATCTTCAAGTCTGTGGGATACAGCGCCGAGCAGGCCAGCGGAGACTTCGCCGCTCTGGCCGAGCGGGCAAAAGATGCGGCGGCCGGCGCCGGTGAAGGCGCAGAGGTATTCGAGGCACTTCGAATCAGGGTAAAGGACACCAGCGGGCAGCTGAAAAGCCAGAACGAACTGTTTGTGGAAGTCATTGAAAAGCTGCAGAAGATGAAGGACGAAACCCAGCGCAACGCATATGCCAGCCAGCTGCTGGGGACCACCGGAGAAGAACTCATCCCGATTTTGAACATGAGCGCACAGCAGCTGGAAGAGCTGCGCCAGAAAGCCCATGAAACCGGCAGCGTGATGAGCGATGAGGCAGTAAACGGGTTCGCCCGGATGAACCAGGCAAACCGTGAAATGGAGCAGCGCTTTCAGGCAGCCAAAATTGCGCTTGCCACCGTTCTGATGCCGGTGCTGACAGACTTTTTTAATCTGGTAAGCGGCATTCCAACCCCGGTTTTGATTCTGGTGGGCACGATCGGCGCGCTGATCGGCATCTTCAAAACGGCAACGAGTGTGATCCAGATGATGAGCGCGGCGAACATGATCCTGGCCGGAACCAACACCGCGGTGGGAACCACCGCCTTGGTCGCTGGCACTGGGATGAGCAAGCTGGTCCTGGCAGTGGCCGCGATCGTGGCCATTGCCGCACTGGTCACCGGCGCGGGCCTTGCCATCAACAGCGCGCTCAGCAGTACCGGGAACGCGGCAGCTACAGCCCAGCAAAATCTGCAGTACATGCAGAAGACCGTGCCGGCTTACGCGGCCGGCACCCGCAGTGCAAAGCGGGGATGGGCGATCGTGGGTGAAGAAGGCCCGGAACTTGTGGAGCTGGGCGGCGGTGAACGGGTATATAACGCGCGCCAGACCCGCCGTATGCTGTCCGGCAGCGGTGCCACATACGTTGACCGCAGCACCACACAATATATCTTCCGAGTGGACGACATTGCCACATACAACCAGATCATGCAAAAAGAGAAGCGCAGGAAAATGAACATGCGCCAGGGCTTTGTGGGGGTGTGATGTGTGCCAAGCATAACCGTTAATGCGAATCAAATGGCCGTTGTGTCACGAACTGAACCAGATAAAAACTGGAGCGGACTTGAAACGTTGGACGTCAAAACGGGAGATCCGCAAAGTTATTCGGAAAATCCAGATAAAATAGCCTATGTCTCGTTTGATAAGATCGAAATACCGCAAGGCGCAGTAGTATCGAATTACGTTGTTAAGCTTTACGCTCAGTTTACGGTCAATAAAATCACAGATCAGTTTATCTATTTGTATGTATTTCCACTGGCCCAACCGTTCAAACAAAATTCGATCACATACAACACAAGACCAGCGCAAAAGGAGTTATCTCGAAGCGTTGGATTTTGGCAGGAGAGTATGCCATCCGGCTATGTGTGGTGTGAAGTTGAATTTGATGATGACATAGCTACCAGTGAATATCTAAACGCGCTGCAAAACGGTTGCAAGATACAGATTACAATCGAATATGGGCGTTACACATCCGTGATTGCTCATATAAAATCCCATTTGAGCCAACAAACCCCACAGGCAGTGATCACATACTCACCGCCTACCGTGCGCGTGACACCAGGTTTCACGAATGGAATATACATCCCCAAAAATCTTGCAAAAAGCATTTCCTGGTCAACCGGGTATGACAGCAACAAAAATATGATCGGAACGCCAAAACAGGTGAGCGCAGAAGTGCGCTGCAAAAGCGGCGGAACGACAAAAACAATTCGTGTCGAAGGCGGCGCCACCACGGCGACCATCCCGGCGGGCACATTTACCGAAGGCACGGGTCAGATTCAGATCGCGATTACGACAACGGCCGGCGGCACGGCAGTAAGCGACTGGATCACCGTGAACAACACGGACGAGACGGGCACGGCGATAGCTGTAAGCCCGAGGGGCGTTCGTGTGGACGGCGACACAGCGCAGGCGTTCTCCTGGGACTATGACAGCCCCACCGGGACACCGCAAACCAAAGCAGAACTGCAGGTCAGCTATGACGGGGGCGGTAAATGGCAGGAACTTGTGACTGCACAGGGAGACGTGCGGCAAGCCATAGTCAACGCAGGCACTTTGGAAGCGGGTGCGGCAGCATGGAGAGTGCGCTGCTTCAACTCGGATGGAATCCCAGGTGAATACAGCGCGGCGGCCTATATCATCGTGGCCAAAAAGCCGCTGCCGCCCAGCTATGTGACCACAAATGCCAGGCCGAGACTGGCCGTGGAATGGGCCAGTGTCAACCAGCAAGGCTATCAGGTCCAGGTAATGAGCGGCGGGCAGCTGCTGTTTGACAGCGGCACTGTTTTTGGGCTGGCAAAACAGCTCACATTGCCGGAGTTTTTGCAGGACGGGGACTTTACCGCACAGGTTCGTATCATCGACAAGCAGGGCCAGTGGAGCAACTGGGTCAGCATTGATGGCACTGTGCAGAATGTCCCGGCGGAAACGATCAGCGCGAGCGCGGCAAAAAGGCGGTTCGGGGTATCTGTGGAATGGATCACAGAAGGAGAATATCAGGCCTTTTACCTGCTGCGGGATGGAATCCCTATTGGGAAAGCGGGGGCAGAAATCAGGCAGTGGATGGACTGGGCCGCCAACGGAAAGCATTGGTATACGGTGCGCGGCGTGAAAGGCGATGGATACTATACAGACAGCAACGCCATCGTGGGAATAACGGCAGTTCCATACGGAGCAATTTGCCAATGGGGAGACTTTGCGCACTGGATGGTGCTGAAGCTGCACGAAGAGGGGCCGTTTGTGCACAGCGAAAAGCGGGCGGCCGGAACGGAGTATGTGCAGTACGCAGGCCGGGCGCTGCCGGTGGCATACGAAACCGGCTGGAAAACAGTAAGTCACACGGTGGAATACACAGTGCGCAAAAAAGCAGAATGGGAAGCACTGAAGGCCCTGGAAGGGAAAACCGTGCTGTACAAGGACTATCGGGGCGCCCGAGTGATCGGAACGCTGGAAAGCATTGAAGCAGAGCACACCAAGAGGATCAATTTCAGTCTGACGATCCAGGAGACCGATGTGCAGGAGCGTATTGCCTATGATTAGTGTGGAATATCTGGTGCTGCGCAGCAACGTGGAATGCACCCGCCTGACTGCCGACAGTGAAACCGCGGCACAGATCAGCATGGACAATACTGCGGGCATTAAAATGACCCTGACCGGGGATTTTGAAATCAACGACAAAGTAAACACGCTGACCGATCGCCTGCAGGTCATTATGCACATCAACGGAGCAGCGCACCCGCTGGGAAAATATGTGATTTGCGGCATAGAACCGCAGACCACCCAGGCGGGCCGCCGCGTCGGCAGCTACACCGCATACGACCTCACATACCTGGTGCAAAGCTCAAAAACGGAGCAGCGGCACTACATCGCGGCCGGCACAAAGTACACGGACGCGCTGCAGGCGCTGCTGATCGAAAGCGGGATCACTGACTTCATCATCGAGCCGAGCGACGCCACGATCCGCACCGCCCGTGAAGACTGGGAGCCGGGAACATCCCGCATGGACATTTGCAACGACCTTCTGGCGGAAATCAACTACAACAGCCTGTGGATGGACTTGCAGGGCACCATACGCTGCAGCAAATACCTGCAGGCCACAGCGGAGAATATCACGATGGACTACACCGCCGGGCAATACAGCCTGCTGTATCCGGAAACAGAACAGGTGATTGACACGTTCGACCGGGCCAATGTGTTCATTCGCGTCGTGGAGGATGCGGAAAACCAGACGCCGCTTCGGGCCGAAAGCGTGAACAACGACCCGGACAGCGCGCTGTCCACCGTGAACCAGCTGCGCCGGGTGGTCGACTATGACACGCTGGACAACATCGCCAGCCAGGAAGAGCTGCAGGCCTTTGTGGACAACCTGAAATTCAAGAGTTTGCTGGCCACCACAGAGACGACCTTCAGCACCGGGCCCAACCCGGTGCATCAGGCGTTCGATGTGGTGGCGTTGAGTTTTGGACCGGACAGCGGAATCTATGCTGAGACGCGATGGAGCATCGACCTGAGTGCCCCGTACCGTATGCAGCACACTGGAAAGCGGGTGATGATCATTTGATTTTGGAGACCGAGCAGCAGGTGGCGGCGCAGCAGCAGAGAGCCCAGCCGGAGTTCCATTTTGCCACGGTGGCCGGAGTCCATAGTGACGGCCTGAGCCTTTACATCGGTGCGGAAACATCCCCGACCGAGAAGCACTACAAGTGCAACACCACCTGCAAATTCGCAGCCGGGCAAAAGGTGTATATCCAGAAAGCCGGCGGGGAATATGTGGTGCTTTTCCCGATTGGAAACCCCGTGACGGAAATTTTTGCTGACAGAGCAGAGATCGCCAACTCGGTGCAAAGCAACGACCTGGAAACAGATCGCATTTTACTGAGTGCGAACCCGGAAAAAGATCATTATTATGCCTGGAGCCAAACACTTGGATGGCGTCAGATTGACTAAGGTGGTGAACAAATGCAAATTACCTTTGACGAAAATAAGAAGCTGGATACAAACCCGGTTTTCAACCTGTTTGTCCAAGGGGAAAACATGGCGGAAAGCATCCGGATCGTAGGCCCCAAAATGGTGGGGGCGCTGGATCTGAGCCAGCTGCGAATGGCCGTGAGAATGACGAACGCGGCGTATGAAACAATGGTTGAACAAACGCTGGAGCAGGACGTTACGGACGATGACACCATCACCCTTGTATGGAATGTGGACAGACAGTTTACCAGCAAGCCGGGCCATGCCCAGGTGATGCTGGTCGGCTACGGAAACAACGAAGAAGTGATTAAAATCACGTCCTCGGGCATCGAAATAAAAGAGGACGAGACGTTTGTTTCGGCCCCGCAGGGGAGCACTTGGGACCAGATCCTGTCTGAGATGTATGAGCTGGCGACACAAACGCGCGCCAGTCAGACGGCTGCTGCAGCCAGCGCGACCAGCGCCGCCGCCAGTGAGCAGGTGGCCATTTCCAAAGCAGAGGAAATAAAAACCGCTGCGGAGCAGACCTTGGCCAACGCGCAGGCCGCTGCCGCCAGCGCAGCGCAGGCCGCAGAGAGTGCCACCAGCATCGACCCCTCGACGCTGGTCAAGGAGGTCAACGGCGAGACACCCGTGAGCGGGGCCGTGAGCGTGACCACGCAAAATCTGGAGTATCAGGTGGGAGACACCATCACATCGGCAAATGGCGCGTTTGACCCCAACACAGCCATTGGTGGGACGTGGACGAGCCAAACCATGCGCGTACAGGATGTTCCGGCAACCAAAATTCAACTGGGTAACGGAGTCACATCTACGGCGCCAGAGGTGTGCACTTTTAGTGTGATCGGAGGAATTTGCATCGCTACTTTTTACGGACTTAGCTGCACTGGTGCAAGCAATTTGACCGTAAATTTGCCCGCCCCGGTTTCGACCATTTATGACAGTTCCCCGAAAGGACAACTGCTCTTGATGCAGCCCGATACACTTCGCTCCGGCGGATCGCTGGCAAGCGAGTCCTTTACGTTCATTTACCCAACGGCCGGGTATCAGACGCTCACGATCTGGACAAAAACCGCGTAAAAGGAGGACACAATGCAAAAAGCACTGGACATTTCCAAACATCAGAACACCTTCACGCCGGCGGCGGCGCAGGCGGCGGGCGTTTCCACCGTCATTCTGCGGGCGGCCTACGGCAATTTCATGGATGTGCGTTTTCAGCAGTTCGCCGCCGACTGCAAAGCGGCGGGCCTGCGCACCGGCGCGTACATCTTTCTGACCCACCACTACGCGAACAAGAACGACGGCGACGTGAACGCCGCCCGCACCATCATGCACAAGCACCTGGACGTGCTGATGGAGATTTTGGAAGGCCGGGGCATCACCAGCTGGGTGGCGCTGGATCAGGAGCTTGAGAAAGGCCAGGCCATGACACTCACCCCGGCGGAAAACACCGCCCTGCTGAACGAGGCGGCCGCCAGGCTGCGGGCGGCGGGCTACACCCCCTGTGTGTATTGCTCCGCCAGTTGGGCACAGAGTAGCATCGACATGGATGCGCTGACTTGCCCGGTGTGGCTGGCCTACTACTACGCCGACCCCAACGACCCGGATTTTGACGGGTGCTCCTCCATCGAGGAGGTACATACCAAGTGGGGGGCCTATATGGCCAGCCTGGGGGACAAGCTCTGCGGCTGGCAGTTCGGGCGCATCGGCTACGGCGGCAAGTACGGCGTGGGCAGCACCAACGTGGACCGGGACTGGATCTACTTCCAGCCTGACGAAGAAAAGGAGGAAAAACCCATGTACACCAGCGATACCCTGAAGATCGGCCCCGTTTCCGGCGGTGACCGGGCGACCATCCGCACCCTGGCGGAAAACCTGGCGGTGGCCGCCGTAGATGACGGAGACTTCATCATTGTGGGGCCCATGTCGGCCGGCGACCGGGCTGCTGTGAGCAACAAGGCGCTGGCCCTGGGCCTGGGCTGTGAGGACTACACTACCCCGGACGAGGAGCCGGAGGGGGATGAGGGGGCCGAGCAGCCGCCTGTGGAGCAGCCGGAGGACAAGCCCCAGGCCCCCGCCGTTGATTTGACCGGGGTGTTGGCGGCGCTGGGCCGGATCGAGGCGGCCCAGGCGGCCCAGGGCCAGCAGCTGATTGACCTGGCAATCGGCGTTTCGGAACTTGCGGACAAGCTCACCGCCGCCGGCGCGGCACTGCAGTAAAGGAGGAGAAGACCATGGAAAACAACAACATCTTTCTGGTGATGAAGGCCGCCATTGTGGGCATCTTCGGCGCATTTGGCGCGGCCTTCGGCTGGCTGGGCTGGCTGGTGCTGGCCTGGGTGGCGTGCATGGTGATCGACTACATCTCCGGCTCCTCGGCGGCCATGAAGGCGGGCCAGTGGTCCAGTGCCCAGGCCCGCAGCGGCATCTGGCACAAGGGCGGCATGATCGTGGTGGTCATCGTGGCGGCGCTGGCGGATGCGGTGCTGGGCATGGTAGCTGCCAAGGTGCCCGGCCTGCCCATTGATTACACGGTGCTGCTGTTGCCGGTGGTGTTGGTGTGGTACATACTCACCGAGCTGGGCAGCATTTTGGAGAACGCCGCCGCCATGGGCGCGCCGGTGCCGGAGTTCCTGGTGAATATCCTGGCCGCCGCTAAGGATAAGGTGGAGGCGACCGCCAGCGACACCGGCGAAGATTCTGAATGATACAGCAAGGCCCCAACTGTCCGGCAATCCCGGATGGTTGGGGCCTTTTTTGCATGAAAAAAGCTCTCCCCGACAGAAGGGAGAGCAATTCTCATCGTTTACAGCTGAAAGCCACCAGAAGGCGCTGCTTGAACAGCTTTATAAACAAACTTGGTGCGAGGGAGGGGACTTGAACCCCCATGGTATATACCACACGCACCTCAAACGTGCGCGTCTGCCGGTTCCGCCACCCTCGCATATCAGGCGGGAAATTCCGCAAAAAGTATTCTACCATAGGATGCGGGGGAAGTCAATACCCAGTGTTCGGCCCGGCGGCGGGGTTTTTGCCGCTGTCGTTCGCGCCGCCGTCCTCCTCGCCGGGCAGCAAGGTCACCTGCTGCAATTTGCGCTGGATCTGCCGGGTGCGCACCCCCACCAGGTTTTCCAGTTCGCTGCTGGCCTGGTTCAGGCGGTTCTGTGCCTGGGCCAGCGCCTGTCCGAAGGTGTCAAACTCGGCCTTCACGCTGCCCAGCACCTGCCACACCTCGCTGCTGCGCTTCTGGATGGCCAGCGTCTTGAAGCCCATCTGCAGGCTGTTCAGCAGCGCCGCCATGGTGGTGGGGCCGGCCACCACGATCTTGTACTCCCGCTGCAGCCGCTCGGCGGTGCCCCGGCGCACCACCTCGGCGTAAAGTCCTTCCACCGGCAGGAACATCACCCCGAAATCGGTGGTATGGCCGGGGGCAAGGTATTTGTCGCGGATGTCCTTGCCGAAGCCGCGCACCCGCTTGTCCAGTTCCTTGGCCGCCGCCTCCACCGCCGCTTTGTCCGCCGCGTCGTAGGCCGCCAGCAGCGCGGCGTAGGCGTCCTGAGGGAACTTGGCGTCAATGGGCAGCCACACCGGGCCGCCCTCGCCGCCGGGCAGCTTCACGGCAAACTCCACCCGCTCGGCGCTGCCCGGCACCGTGGCCACATTTTCGGCGTACTGCCCGGGGGAGAGGATCTGCTCCAGAATGGCCCCCAGCTGCACCTCGCCCAGAATGCCCCGGGTCTTGACGTTGCTCAGCACCTTTTTCAGATCGCCCACGCCCGCCGCCAGCGTGCGCATCTCGCCCAGCCCTTTGTACACCAGTTCCAGCTGCTGGCTCACCAGGCCGAAACTTTTCTGCAGCCGGTCCTCCAGCGTTTTTTGCAGCTTTTCGTCCACCGTCTGACGCATCTCGCCCAACCGCCGGTCGGTCACGGCCTGCATGGCGTTCAGGCGCACCTCCATGGTGTTGCGGATGCTCTCCAGCTTCTGCTCGGTCTGCACGTTGGCGGCCTGCAGCCCGGCGGCCACGCCGCCGGAAAGTTCCTGCCGCGTCTGGCGGATCTCGGCCAGCAGGTCCTGCCGCACCTTTTCCAGATCCTCGCCGGAAAGGCCCCGCGGGCGGCGCAGAAGATTGGCAAGGCTCAGCGCGCAGGCCAGCCCTGCCAGGATCAAGGTCACGATTTCCATCATTTTCTCCTCGCAAAAGGGGATAACCCGTCCCCTGACTTCATAGCTATAAGTATAAATGGTTTGCGATGGCAAATCAACAATGCAGAAGGTGGCGAAGCGAAGATGAAAGATTCACTGAAACGAAAGCGGCGGCTCTGGGTGCTGGCCTGGTGCGCCGGCTGCGCGGCGGCGGCCAGCGCAATGTTGTGGGCGGCACAGCGCTCCGCGCCGGTGTGCCGCCAGTCGGACCTGGAGGCCACCACCTTTGTGTCCGCGCAGGCGCTGGCGGAGGAGGAGAACGGCGAAAAACGGGTGTTTCTCACCTTTGACGACGGCCCCAGCACCACCACCGAGACGGTGCTGGACGTGCTGAAGGAAAAGGGGGTGCCGGCCACCTTCTTCGTGGTCGCGGCGGAGAACAACCGGGATCACCTGCCCCTCATCAGGCGGGCGGTGGAGGAGGGGCACCAGATCGCCCTGCACAGCTGCACCCATTCCTACAAAACCATCTATGCCAGTTCCACCGCCTTCTGGGCGGACATCAAGGAACTGCGCCAGCAGATCAGCCCCTATGTGGATCTGGAGACGGTGCACTGGCTGCGCTTTCCCGGCGGCAGTACCAACACCGTCAGCCGCAAATACGGCGGCAGTTCCATCATGAAGAGCCTGGTGGCGCAGGCGGGGGAAAAGGGCTATCGCTATGTGGACTGGAACGTCTGCGCCGAGGACGCGGCTGGCGGCCATCCCAGCGCCGAGGACGTTTTTCGCAACGTGGTGAAGGGCGCGGAGGGGAAAACCGTCTGTGTGGTGCTGATGCATGACACCAAGGCCACCCGCAAGACCACCGCCGCCGCCCTGCCGGACATCATCGACTGGTTCAAGGAGCAGGGGTATCGCTTCTGTCGCATCGATGAACTGGACCGGCAGGTGTGAATGTAAATTTTTTGGGAATTATGGGCCCGCGGCGGGCGCGTGAATTGTAAACAGGGGCAAAATAGTGTATGATAATAGGGTTGACAGCGGCGCTTTTGCGCAGAGTGAAAGGCGGCTGTCAGCCCATTTTCTGTGGAAAGGGGCGTCCGGCGTGTTCGGCTATGTCACCCCCGACAAAGGCGAGATGAAGGTGCGGGAGTACGAGTGCTACCGGGCTGTTTACTGCGGGCTGTGCATGCAGCTGAAAACGGACTATGGCTTTGTGAGCCGGATGCTCCTCAACTACGACCTGGTCACCGTGGCGCTGCTGGCCGACGGGCTCAGCGGCCAGCAGGGCAGCCCCTGCATGAAGCGGTGCATCGCAAACCCGCTGCGCCGCCGCTGCATGCACGCCGGCACCGACGGGCTGCGGCTGGCCGCCGCGTCGCTGGTGCTGCTGAGCTGGTACAAACTGGCGGACGATCTGGCGGACGAGCCCTTTGCCCGGCGATTTGCCTCGGGGGCGCTGCGGCTTCTGCTGCGCCGGGCCCACAAAAAGGCCGCCGCCGCCCAGCCGCAGCTGGACGAACTGCTGGCGGCGCAGACGGTGTGCCAGCAAACATTGGAACAGGCGGGCTGTGCGAACCCCGACGAGGCGGCGGAGCCCACCGGCCGCATGACCGCGGCCATCCTGCGGCAGTGCGCGGTGCAGCCGGAGCAGGCGCATATCCTGGAGCGGATGGGCCTGTTTCTGGGCAAGATCCTCTATTGGCTGGACGCCGCCGAGGATTACGAAAAAGACCGGGAAAGGGGCCGCTACAACGTGTTTGCGCGCATGGGCCTTGACCGGGACGCCGCCATCGGGCAGGCGGCCCTCCAGTGCCGCCTGGCGGCGGGGGAGGTGGCCCGCTGCTACAACCTGCTGCGGCTGGAACTCAACCGCCCCATTCTGGACAACATCATCTTCCTGGGCCTTCCCGCCGGCATCCGCCGCGCAGGGCAGCCGCCCAGACACGAAAAACACGCAGCGCCGGTGTGACGCCGGCGCGGAAAGGACGGAACGATGGACGCATATCAGGTGCTGGGGCTGCGCCGCGGCGCGAGCGAGGACGAAGTGAAGGCCGCTTACCGCGCGCTGGCGCAGAAATACAATCCCGATAACTACGAGGCCGGCCCCCTGAAGGAGGACGCGCAGAAGAAGATGGACGAGATCAACGCCGCCTTCGACGAGGTGATGGCCGAACTGCGTGGCGCGCCCGCCCACACGGGCGACCACGACGTCCGGCAGGACGGGCGGCAGACGGACCCCGGCAGCCTGCCCGAGATCCGGGCGCTGATCCAGCAGGGCAGGGTGGACGAGGCACTGTCCCGGCTGCAGGCCATGCCCGACGGCCCCGCCAGCGCCGAGTGGAACTTCCTGATGGGCAGCGCCTATTATTACAAGGGCTGGCTGAACGAGGCGCTGCGCTACTTCCAGGAGGCCTGCCGCCTGGCGCCCTCCAACCGGGAGTACGCGGCGGCGCTGCACAACCTGCAGAGCACCGCGAACGGCCAGATGCCCGGCAACCCTTATGGCCCCTACGGCGCGGGGACCCAGGCGAACGCGGTGGGATGCAGCTGCTGTGACATCTGCACCGCCATGATGTGCATGGACCTGTGCTGCAACTGCGGCCAGTGCTGACCATGCGCGGGAGAAAGAGCGGGCGCATCGCGCTGTGCGGCGTGATGTGCGCGCTGGCCATGACGATGATGCTGAGCGGCAGCGTGCTGCCCTTTGCCACCTTCTGCGCGCCGGCCTTGGGCGGGCTCTTTCTGGTGCCGGTGGCCATGGAGTGCGGCATGCGCCTTGCCTGGGTCAGCTACGCCGCCCTGTCGCTGCTGTGCGTCCTCTTTGTGCCCGACAAGGAGAGCGCCGTCGTCTTTGTGTTTTTGCTGGGGCATTATCCGCTGCTGAAGGCATATCTGCAGCGCATCCGCTGGCGGTGGCTGCGGGCGGCGGTGAAAACGGCGGTGTTCAACGGCCTTGTGTTCGCCTGCTACGGGCTGATGCTCTATGTGCTGCCCATCCAGGCCATCGTGCAGGAGTTCGCCCAGACGGCGCCCCTGGCGCTGGCGGGGCTGGTGGTGCTGGCCAACGTGTGCTTTTGGGTCTACGACGCCGCGCTGAACAACCTGGTGCGGGCCTACGCGCTGCGGCTGCGCCCGCTGCTGCGGCGGTTTTTGTGACCGGCGGCTCGCTTTGCGGAAAATCCAACAAAAAGGAACGGTGTGAATGAATCAGAACAACAGATGGAGACCCAACCCGAATTTCTTCTCCAACCTGATGGTGGTGCTCATCGGCATCTCCTTTTATCTGGCCATGTCCCACCTGGACCTGGTGCGCCAGACCATCGGCGGGGTGCTGGGCGTCCTCTCGCCCTTTGTGGGGGGCTTTGTGATCGCCTACCTGCTGGACGGCCCCGTGCGCTTCTTTGAGGAAAAATTCTCGATGAAGCGGGGAGTGAGCATCGCGGTGAGTTACCTGCTGGCCGTGGCGCTGTTCAGCGTGCTGCTGAGTTTTGTGCTGCCCCAGGTGGTGCAGAGCGTGATGGTGCTGGGCAACAACCTCAACTCCTACCTGCGCAGCCTCAACTCCTTTGTGGCGGATGTGTCCACCCGGTTCCATCTGGATGAGGAACTGATCGAGGGGATGATGCTCTCCTATACCGACCTGATGCAGCGGTCCACCGACCTGATGCGCACCTTCATGCCCCAGCTGCTCAATTACAGCATGGCGGTGGGCAGCGGTGTGGTGTCGGCCCTCACGGCTTTCATCGCCTCGGTGTATATGCTCATGGGCAAATATCGGCTGCTGAGCCAGATGCGCAAGGTGATCTACGCCTTTCTGCCCATGGAAAAGGCCCGGCGAACGCTCACCGTGTGCCGCAACGCCAACCGGGTGTTCAACGGCTTCATCTACGGCAAACTGATCGACAGCGCCATCATCGGGGTGCTCTGCTTCATTCTGATGAGCCTGTTCAAGATGCCCTTTGCGCTGCTCATCAGCGTAGTGGTGGGCGTCACCAATGTGATCCCCTTCTTCGGACCCTTCATCGGCGCCATCCCCAGCGTGATGATCCTGCTGATGGTGGACCCCATCGTGGCCATCGAGTTCGGGGTGCTGATCCTGATCCTGCAGCAGTTCGACGGCAACATCCTGGGCCCCAAGATCCTGGGCGACTCCACCGGCCTTTCCGCCATCTGGGTGCTGGTGGCCATCATTGTGGGCGGCGGTTTGTTTGGCTTTGTGGGTATGGTCATCGGCGTGCCCACCTTCGCCGTGCTCTACTCCCTCACCAGCGACCTGCTGGCCCGCCGGCTGAAGGCGAAAGGCATCGACAAGGACGGAAACCCGCTCCCCGCCGATCCCGCGGACGGCCAGGGGAGCAGTCTTCCCGAAGGGGAAAAAACCGTGGAACAGTCTGCGGCAGAAAAATAACGCCGGGCCCGCATGGCCCTGAAAGGAACCGATTATGTGGTTTGACCGGGCAAATGTCTATCAGATCTATCCCCTGGGCCTGTGCGGCGCGCCGGAGTACAACGACGGCGTGACCGAGCACCGCATCCTGAAGCTGCTGGACTGGGTGGAGCACATCAAGGCGCTGCACATGACCTGTGTGCTGCTGAACCCGGTGTTCGAGAGCGACAAGCACGGCTATGACACCCGTGATTACAACCGGGTGGACTGCCGCCTGGGTACCAATGAGGATTTGAAACAGGTGTGCGACGCGTTCCACGCCGCGGGCATCCGGGTGATGCTGGACGGTGTGTTCAACCATGTGGGCCGGGGCTTCTGGGCCTTTGAGGACGTGTGCCAAAAGAAGTGGGACAGCCCCTACAAGGACTGGTTCCATCTGAACTTCGACGGCAACACCCAGTACAACGACGGCTTCTGGTACGAGGGGTGGGAGGGCCACAACGAGCTGGTGAAGCTCAATCTGAACAACCCGGCGGTGACAGAACACCTCTTCGCCGCAGTGAAGGGCTGGGTGGAACAGTACGGCATCGACGGCCTGCGGCTGGACGTGGCCTACTGCCTCACGCCGGACTTCCTTGCCAGGCTGCGCGCCTTTACACAGGGCCTCAAGCCGGAGTTTGTGCTGATGGGGGAGACCCTGCATGGCGACTACAACCGCTGGATGAACGACAGCGCCTGCCACTCGGTGACCAATTACGAGTGCTATAAGGGCCTTTATTCCAGCTTCAACAGCATGAACATGTTCGAGATCGCCCACAGCCTGAACCGCCAGTTCGGCCCCGAACCCTGGACGCTGTACAAGGGCAAACACCTGCTGGCCTTTCTGGACAATCACGACGTGGAGCGCATCGCCAGCATTCTCACAAACCCCGCCCACATCCGCCCGGCCTACGGCCTGTTGTTCGGGATGCCCGGCACCCCGGCGGTCTACTACGGCAGCGAGTGGGGCCAGCAGGGGAAAAAGAGCGACGGCGACGCGGCCCTGCGCCCCGCGCTGGACGGCCCGCGGGAAAATGAACTCACCGCATGGGTGGCGGCGCTGGCCGCCGCCCGCGAGGGCAGCCGGGCGCTCTGCGAGGGCGATTATCGCACCCTGGCGCTGACCAACCGGCAGCTGGTGTTCCAGCGGGCGGCGGAGGGCGAGCGGGTGATCGTGGCGGTGAACGCCGACGGCGAGGAGTACACCGCCCACTTTGACGCCGGCGCCGGCCGCGCCACCGACCTCATCACCGGCGAGGCCCACGACTTCGGCGGCGGCAGCCGCCTTGCGCCTTACAGCGTGCACTACTGGCGCACCGAGTAAAACAAACAAAAAGGCCCCGCAGGCGATGCCTGCGGGGCCTTTTGCTGCAAGTTTCAGGACAGTTCGAATTGCCCGGTGTAAAGCTGATAATAGCGGCCCTTCTGCGCCAGCAGGTCGTCGTGGTCGCCCCGCTCGATGATCCGTCCGTGCTCCAGCACCATGATGGCGTTGGAGTTGCGCACGGTGGAAAGGCGGTGGGCGATGACGAACACGGTGCGGCCCGCCATCAGTTTGTCCATGCCCTTTTCGATGAGCTTTTCGGTGCGGGTGTCGATGGAGGAGGTGGCCTCGTCCAGGATCAGCACCGGGGGGTCGGCCACCGCCGCCCGGGCGATGGCCAGCAGCTGCCGCTGCCCCTGGCTGAGGTTCGCGCCGTCGGCGGTGAGCACCGTGTCGTACCCTTGAGGCAGGTGGCGGATGAAGAAGTCGGCGTTGGCAAGCTTTGCCGCCGCCACGATCTCCTCGTCGGTGGCGTCCAGCCGGCCGTAGCGGATGTTCTCCTTCACGGTGCCGGTGAACAGGTGGGTGTCCTGCAATACCATGCCCAGAGACCGGCGCAGGTCCGCCTTTTTGATCTTGGTGATGTTGATGCCGTCGTAGCGGATCTTGCCGTCCGGCACCTCATAGAACCGGTTGATGAGGTTGGTGATGGTGGTCTTGCCCGCGCCGGTGGAGCCCACAAAGGCGATCTTCTGGCCGGGCCGGGCGTAGAGGCTCAGGTCGTGCAGCACGATCTTGTCCGGGTCGTAGCCGAAATCCACATGTTCAAAGGTCACGTCGCCCCGCACCGGCACATACTCCAGCCGCCCGTCGTGGTGAGGCCACTTCCAGGCCCACTGGCCGGTGCGCTTTTCGCTTTCGGTGATGGAGCCGTCGGGCCCGATGACCGCATTCACCAGCGTCACATAGCCCTCGTCCAGTTCAGGGGTCTCGTCGATGGCGGCAAAGATGCGCTCGGCGCCCGCCAGTGCCGCCAGGATGGCGTTGAACTGCATGCTGATCTGGGTCACCGGCTGGCTGAAGGAACGGGTGTACTGCAAAAAGCTGCCGATGGTGCCCAGGTCCAGCCGCCCCGCGATGGCCAGCGCCGCGCCCACGGCGGCGGTGAGGGCATAGTTCACATAGGAGAGGTTGCCCATCAGGGGCATGATGATGTTGGCAAAGGTGTTTGCCTGGGTGGCGGCCTGCCGCAGTTCCTCGTTCAGCTGGGCAAAGCGGGTGTTCACCGCCTGCTCGTGGCAGAACACCTTCACCACCTTCTGTCCCTCGATCATCTCCTCGATGTAGCCGTTGGCCGCGCCCAGCGCCCGCTGCTGCGCCATGAAGCCGCTGGCGGAGCGCTTGCCCACCACCGCGATCATCTTGATCATCACAAACAGCATCAGCACGATGAGCAGCGTGAGCAGGGGACTGAGCACCAGCATCATGATGAAGGTGCTCACCAGTGTCACCGCGCTGGTCACCAGCTGGATCATGCCCTGGGCCATGGCCTGCCGCAGGGTGTCCACGTCGTTGGTGAACAGGCTCATGATGTCGCCGTGGGTGCGGCTGTCAAAGTAGCGGATGGGCAGATCCTGCAATTTGTTGAACAGATCCCGCCGGATGCCGTTCAGCGCCCGGTTGGAGATGAAGGTCATCACGGTCTGCTGGATGAAGGTGCACAGCGCGCCGATGAGATACACCGCTGCGGTGATGGCCAGCATCCCCACCAGCGGCGCCAGTGTGGCGGCATTGAGGGGCTGACCCACCAGCGGCAGAATGCCCTGGTTGATGATGGGCTTGAGCATATAGGTGCCGAACACGCCCGCGCCCGCGCTCACGGCGATGCACAGCAGCACGCACAGCATCAGCCATTTCTGGCGCAGCATATAATCCAGCACCCGCATGAAGGTACGCCGCGCGTTTTTCGGCCGCTCAAAACCGCCCCGCCGTCCGCCGGGGCCTGCCATATGTCCTGCCATTTATTCCACCCCCTTCTGCTGCGAGGTGTACACCTCGCGGTAAATCTCGCTGCGGGCCATCAGTTCGTCGTGGGTGCCCATGTCGGCGATCTTGCCGTCGCTGAGCACCACGATCTTGTCGGCGTCGCACACGCTGGCCACCCGCTGCGCGATGATGATCTTGGTGGAGTCCTTCAGGTGGGTGCGCAGCGCCGCGCGGATGGCCGCGTCGGTGGCGGTGTCCACCGCGCTGGTGGAGTCGTCCAAAATCAGGATCTTGGGTTTTGCCAGCAGCGCCCGGGCGATGCACAGACGCTGTTTCTGCCCGCCGGACACATTCACGCCGCCCTGGCCCAGGTCGGTCTCATAGCCCTTGGGGAAGGAGGTGATAAAGTCGTGGGCGCTGGCGGCCTTGCAGGCCTCCACGATCTCCTCATCGGTGGCGTTCGCGTCGCCCCAGAGCAGGTTTTCCCGGATGGTGCCGCTGAACAGCACGTTCTTTTGCAGCACCATGGCCACGCCGTGACGCAGCACATCCAGATTGTATTCCTTCACCGGATGCCCGCCCACCAGCAGCCGGCCGCCGGTGATGTCATACAGGCGGGGGATCAGCTGCACCAGCGTGCTTTTGGCGCTGCCGGTGCCGCCCAGGATGCCCACTGTCTCACCGGAGCGGATGGACAGGCAGATGTCGCTGAGCACATCCTCGCCGGCGGTCTTGGCGTATTTGAAGTTTACATGGTCGAACACCACGCTGCCGTCCTCCAGCTGAGGGCCCTCGCCCGCGGGCGCGCCCACGATCTCGGGTTGTTCGTTCAGCACCTCCACGATGCGCTGGATGGACGCGCGGCTGATGACCAGCTGGGTAAAGGCCATGCCGATCATCATCAGGCTCATCAGGATCTGGGTGACATAGCTGATGAAACTCATCAGTTCGCCGCTGAGCATCACGCCGCCGATGATGAGCTGGCCGCCGAACCACAGGATCGCGATGATGCAGCTGTACACCGTGACCTGCATGATGGGCATCAGGGTGATGACGATGCGCTCGGCCTGGATGGAACGGCGCATCAGGTCATCGTTGGCCTCCTTGAACTTCTGCTTTTCGTATTCCGAGCGCACAAAAGCCTTTACCACCCGGATGGCGATGAGGTTTTCCTGCACGCTGGCGTTCAGCCGGTCGTACCGGGCCAGCATGGCGATGAATTTGGGATAGGCCAGCCGGATGACACAGCCGATGGCACAGGCCAGCACCGGGATGGCCACCAGGAACACCGTCACCAGCTCCCGGTTGATGGACAGCGCCATGAAGGTGGCGCTGATGAGCATCACCGGCGCGCGCACCAGCATGCGGATGCACATCTGATAGGCGTTCTGGGCGTTGGTCACGTCGGTGGTCAGGCGGGTCACCAGGCTGGCGGTGCTGAATTTGTCCACGTTGGAAAAGCTGAAATTCTGCACATTTTGAAAGGCGGCCAGCCGCAGCTGGCTGCCAAACCCCATGGAGGCCACCGCGGAAAAACGGCTGCTGGCCGCGCCCATGGCCATGCCCGCCAGCGCCATCAGGATCATCAAAAGGCCGAGTTTGGCCACATAGGCCAGGTCCTTGTTTTCAATGCCCACATCCACGATGCGGCTCATCAGCAAGGGGATGGTGATCTCCAGCAGCACCTCGGCCGTCACGCACAGCGGCGCCAGGATGGACTCCTTTTTATAGGGGCCCGCGTATTTCAAAAGTGTCTGTATCAAGGGCGTTGCGCCTCCTCTTTTGCTTCGTTTTGGGGTCCGTCCGCTGCCGCCGCAAGGCAGAGAAGGGTCTTGTCGCGGTATTCCTCGCCGGCAAGATTGTCCTCCATGCGCACCAGCAGATCGCTCAAAAGATCGATCTCCCGGGCGCTCAGGCCCTGCAGCATCCGGTCGGTCACCTGCTCGTAATAGCCCCGCCCGCGGTCCACCGTGCGCTGGCCGCGGGGCGTCAGGGTAATGTGGTTGCAGCGCATGTCCGCGGCGTCTGCTTTTTTCTCCAGCATACCGGCCTTTTGCAACCGTTTGATGGAGGTGGCGATGGACGGGCTGGAAACCATCAGGTGCGCGGCGATGTCCGTCTGTGTGCAGCCGGGATTTCGGCTCACATACAACAGAATGGGGATCTGAGAACCCCACACCCCGGTATCGCTCAACAGATTGTGCACATGCACCTTATGCAGCAGGGTGACGCGGTTGAGACGGCGCAGCACATCGATCAGCCGCTGCTCCATTGGTTCACCCCTTTCGAATGATTAATCGAATAACTGTTAATCGAACAAGAAATAGTGTACCATGGGCCGGCCAAAAGTCAAGAACGGCGGGGCGGGGCCATAAAAAATTTACAATTGAAACGGGCACCCTCCCCATAAAAGGGGAGAGCGCCCGTTTTGGTAAAATCGTCACACGTTGAAGCGGTCGTAGGCGGGGTAGCAGTCAAGGCAATAGTGCTTGCCGCCGGCCACCCTCACCCAGTTCGCGCCGGTCACCTCTCCGCAGCTCTCACACACATAAGAGTCAAAGAGCCGGGCCCGCTCGGGCACCGCCAGGACGGCGGGTTTTACGTCGAACAGTTCTTCGGGCTCCTTCGCCTGGTAGTAGGCGAAGGACTCCTCCCGGCTCATGCCGGCGGGGGCGGGGCGCAGTACCAGCCGCGCCGAGCGGCCGTTTTTCCGGTTGTAGAAGGAGAAGGCCTGCTTGCCGCGGATGTGGAACAGCAGGTTGCCTTTGCCCACGGTGCAGCCCAGGATGGCCTGGATGGCGTCCACGCCGCAGGCGTCGTTCTCGGTGATGCACACGATCTCCTCGTCCTTGGAGCAGACGCCGTCTTCCATCCCGATGCCCAGCAGTTCGATGGCGTAGAGCGATGCCTTGTAGCCGATGGTCAGCCCGCCGCACACATGGCCGTGAAAGGCCGCGGCCCTCTGCCAGAGTTCTTTGTTTTCGTCCATTGGTTTTCCTCCCTTATTCGTTCACCAGCACGATGTGCCGCCCGTTCACCGTCACCGGCTCGGCGTCCACGTCGTACACCTCCCGCAAGGCGGTCTTGTCCAGCACCTCCAGCCCGCCGCAGCGGTAGACCTGCCCGCCCCGCATCAAAAGAAACCGATCGCAGAAGCGCAGCGCCAGCGTCAGGTCGTGGATCACCACCACCGCGGTCAGCCCCTCGGTGCGGCAAAGTTCGCCCACGATCTTGAGCACCTGATACTGGTTGCGGATGTCCAGCGCGCTGGTGGGTTCGTCCAGCAGCAGCAGCCGGGGCTGCTGGGCCAGCGCCCGGGCCAGCATCACCTTCTGCCGCTCGCCGCCGGAGAGCTGGTTCAAAAACCGGCCCCGCATCTCCATCAGGCCCAGCCGCGCCATGGCGGCGTGGACGATGGCGTGGTCCTCCCGGGAAAAACTCCACCCCATGTAGGGCCGCCGCCCCAGCATCACCATGTCGTGCACCGTCATCTGGGTGGAGGCCACCGTCTGCGCCACAAAGGCCACCCGCTGCGCCACCTGGCGGTGGGGCATGGCCAGCAGGTCCTCGCCGTCCAGCAGCAGGCTGCCGGCGTCCGGCCGCAGGATGCCGTTCATGCACTTGAGCAGGGTGCTTTTGCCGGCGCCGTTGTTGCCCAGAATGGCGGTGAAGCTGCCGTCCGGGGCCTCAAAACTCACGTCTTGCAGCACCACCGGGCAGTTTTTGTAGTGGAAGCTGATGCCCTTTGCCTCGATCATGGCTGTCGACCTCCCCGGAAGAGAAGATAGAGGAACAGCGGCCCGCCCAAAAAGGAGGTGATGGCCCCGATGGGCAAAATCACCGGCGCGATGGCCGTGCGGGAGAACAGGTCGCCCAGCAGCAGCAACGAGGCTCCCGCCAGCAGCGAGCCGGGGATGAGGTAGACGTGGTTGTTGCCCACCGCCAGCCGCACCAGATGGGGCGCCACCAGCCCGATGAAGCTGATGAGCCCGATCTGGGAGACGATCACCGAGCTGGTCAGGCAGCAAAGCAGCATGCTCACCAGTGTCAGGCCGCGCACGTTGATGCCCAGGCTCACCGCCATCTCGGCGCCGCCCAGCAGGGCGTTATAATCCCACCGGTGGAACACGCAGTAGGCCGCCAGCAGCGCTACCACCGGCCCGGTGAGGGCCAGATCGCCCATGTCGGTGCTGCCCAGGTCGCCGAAGGTCCAGAACACCAGGGTGGACAGCTGCACCTCGTTGGCGAAGTACTGGATGAGGGTGGTGGCGCCGGTGAGCATGGAGCTGATGGCCACCCCCGCCAGCACGATGCCCTCAGGGCTGATCTGCCGGAAGCGGGAAAGCCCCAGGATCACCGCCGCCACCGCCAGCGAACCCACAAAGGAGCACAGGGTCACACCCACGCCGCTTTTGCCGGCAAGGCCCAGCACCACGATGGCGAAGGCCGCGCCGAAGGTGGCACCCTGGGAGACGCCCAGGGTGGAAGCGGAGGCCAGGGGGTTGTGCAGGATGGCCTGCAAAATGCAGCCGGCAAGGCCCAGCCCCGCGCCGCCCAGAATGGCGGTGCAGATGCGGGGCAGGCGGTTGGCACGCACCACCAGATTGATCTTTTCGTCGGTCGCCCGGCCGAACACCCCCCGCACCAGTTCGGCCAGGGGCGTATTGTAGGAGCCGGCCCGCAGCGAGAGCAGCGCCGCCGCCAGCAGCACCACCGCCAGCAGCGTCAGAAAGCACAGGCTTTTTACCTGGTTGCGGTGGTATGTGGCGTCCCGGACGTCATTTGCCGAGGACAATGGGACGGAATTCATATCCGGCCTCCTTCAGGTCGTTGTAGGGATTTTCGCCCAGCAGGGTGGTGAAGATCTCGCCCGCCTTCTCCACCGGGTCCACATCCGCGAACTGCTCCGGGTAGATCACGCATCCGGCATAGTAGGCGTCGGCCAGGGCGGTGTCCAGGTTGGAGGCGTAGGAGCGGAAGGAGATCTGGGAATAGACCTTGCCGTTTTTCACCGCGGAGAGAGCGTTGTAGAAATCGGGATTGGCGGCGTAGTCCTGATTGATGAGGTCCATGCCGTTGAAGTCCAGAAAGATGATATCCGGGTCCCAGGTCAGCACCTGCTCGGTGTCGATGTCAAAAGCGCCGGCCTGGCCGGTGGAGTCCGCCAGATTGTTCGCGCCCAGCAGTTCCAGCGGGCCATAGTGGGCTTCGGTGCCCTCAAAGCCGTGCACCCCCTTGAAGGAGACCCCCGCCACATACACCGAAGGACGCTTGGTTTCGGGCACGGAGGCGGTGCGGGCGGCCAGGTCCGCCTTGATGCCGTCCAGATAGCTTGTCAGCTCCTCGGCCCGGCCCTCCAGGCCGTACAGTTCGCCCAGCACCCGCAGCGTCTCGTAGGCCTTTTCGTCCAGGGTGGTGTCGCTGCCGGGCACCACCACCACCGGGATGCCGGTGCGGGCGGCCAGATCGTCGGCATCCGCCGAGGCGTACTCGCTCATCACGATCACCTGGGGATCCACCGCGATGATCTCCTCGGCGCTGGGCGAGCCATTGGTGCCGATCACCGGCAGGTCCTTGAATTTTTCGCCGTTCACATAGCTGTAAAGGCGGGTCAGAGAGGGCTCATTCTCATAGTCCTCCACGCCCACCACCCGGTCGGCAGCGCCCATGTAGCAGGTGTAGCGCAGCGCGCCCACACCCACGCAGACCACCCGTTCCACTGTTTCGGGCAGTTCCACCTGCCGCCATGCGCCGTCGGTGAGCAGGCGGGCACCCGCCGCGCCGGATGCGGAGGAAACGGCAGGGGAGGTGGCGGAGTGGGCGGAGGCGGGGGCATTGGAGCAGGCCGCGAGAGAGAGGCCCAGCGCGAGAGCCAGCGCGAGGGCGGCGCATTTCTTCAACAGTTTCAAGACAGTGTCCCTTTCTTGCCGCAAAAGCGGGCAGTTAAAAAAGGCGTATGCCTCCCCGCCGGGGAGATCATACGCCTTCATCAGCATATAAAATCGTACAAAAGCAAAGTTTTTGAAAATTTGCGCGCAAACCGAAACGCTTCAGCGCCGGGCCGCCGGCTTCCTGCCGGGGCGGAAATCGTCTTACCCAGTTTACTATATTTTGGGTGGTGTGTCAATCTTTTTCAGCGGCGCGCCGGGGGAGGCGGCGGTTGGCGATCTCAAAATTCAGCCAGTTTCCGTGGTGGTAATACCAGAAGAAAAAGGTGGAACTCAGCGCCCAGGTGAGGGGATAGACCCAGTACACCATCTGGATACTGTGGGTCAGCGGCACGGTGATGGTGAGAAACGACACCCGGATGACACACCAGCAGACCATCATGGTGAACATGGGGATGATGGCTTTGCCCGCGCCCCGCAGCACCGCCGCGATGGAGTGGGAATAGGCCAGCAGAAAATAGAACAGGGCGGAGGTGCGGGCCTTGTCGGTGCCGAACCTCACCACCTCCTGCGTCGGGTCAAAGGCGGCGATGAGCTGGGGCGCCAGCAGGAAAATGACCACGCCGATGCCCTCTGCCAGCAGCACGGTGGTGAGCACGCCAAAGCGCACGCCCTTGCGGGTGCGCTCGAATTCATGACCGCCCAGATTTTGCCCCACAAAGGTGGTCAGGGCCATGGTGAAGCTGTTGATGGGCAGAAAACCGAACCCCTCCACCTTGGAGTAGGCGCCGCAGCCCGCCATGGCCATCTCGCCAAAGGCGTTCACGTTGGACTGCACCAGCACGTTGGAAAAGGCGATGATGGAGTTCTGCACGCCGGAGGGCAGGCCCAGCCGGATGATCTCCCGCAGGTAGTGGAGATCGAACCCCAGCTTGCGCAGCCGCAGCCGGTAACACTCCCGGCTGCGCAGCAGATGCACCAGGCACAGCACCGCGCTCACCGCCTGGGAGATGACGGTGGCAAAGGCCGCGCCGCCCACGCCGGTGTGTGCGAACTCGATGAATACCACATCCAGCACCAGGTTGACCACCGAGGAGACCATCAGGTAATAGAGGGGATGGCGGCTGTCGCCCACCGCCTGCAGAATGCCCACGAAGATGTTGTACATCACAAAGAACAGCGAACCGGCAAAGTAGATGCGCAGGTAGGTGATGGACTGGGGCAGCACGCTCTCCGGGGTGCCCATCCAGAGCAGGATCTGAGGGCTGAGCAGGACCCCCAGCACAGTCATGACAGAACCTGCGACCAGGCCGAACGCCACCGTGGTGTGCACCGCGCGCTCCACGCCCTCGTTGTCCCCGGCCCCGAAACGGCGGGCCACCGCCACGCCGGCGCCGCCGGCGATGCCGCTCAAAAAGCCGATGAGCATGAAAATCAGGCTGCCGGAACTGCTCACCGCCGCCAGGGCGCTGCTGCCCAGAAAGTTGCCCACGATCAGCGAGTCCACCGTGTTGTAGAGCTGTTGGAACAGGTTGCCCAAAAACAGCGGCAGCGCAAAAAAGGTAAGCCGTTTCCAGATGGCGCCGCTGGTCATCGGCTCCGCGGCCTTTGTCATCCGATCACCTTCCACATGAATGATTTTGCATAAAATATCATTCTCTATTATAGAAGTATAAAACGGACGGCGCAAGAGGCGGCCGGCTGTTATTAATTTGACGGCGTGCCCGGCGGGCGCGCGCAATAAAAACTCCCCCGCGCGGGCGGGGGAGCGATCATAAGAAATCAGCCGGGGGCGAGCGTGACCGACGCGGCAAAATCGGTCAGGGCCTGTTCTGTTTGAGCGGAGGCGGCCAGGGCTCCGTCCATGAAGCCAAACTCCACAGAATAGGGCATGACACGCCAGTCATAGGCCAGCACGCAGGGGTCGCTGCGCCAGGGCTCGAAATCCTGGCCGCCGGGGAACTCGCGGTCAGCGGTGGCTGTGGCGCCGGTGGCCCAGTGGCGCGTCACGCGGTAATTTGCGTAGCCGAGGCCCTCCCCCATGACGGCGGGGGAGAAGATCTGCATGGGCACGCTGTCGGCGGCGGTGTCCACCGTGGCAAGGGTGGGCTCGTCGGCGGCCCCGAAGGGGCGCAGACGCACCCAGCCCATAGATTCGCCGCTTGCATCCTCAATATAGAAAAAGGGCAGGCCCTCTTCCGACAGGGACGCTTCCGGCTCCACCGTCAGCCAGTCGGGCAGCGCAAAGGAAAGCCGGGCCGTGCTGCCGTCCGAAAAGGTGTAGTCCAGCGTTGTGACGGCGCCCTCTGTCTGCACCCGGGCCGTCGGCTCGGAATACCCCACCGCCTCACCGAAGGTGAAGGGGGCGTTCAGTTCAATGCTGCCCCGGGCGTAGATGCTTTGCATGTTTTCACCTTCGTCGGTCATGAAGAAGACGTTCAGCGAAACGCTGACCAGGGTGTCCATGTCGCCGGAAAACCGCCCGATGATTGTCTGGGCGTACTGTAGCATATCCTGGGTGATCTCGTGAGATTCAGTGGAATAGCTCCCCGGCTCGTCGGAATAGGTGGCGTTCAGGGTGATGGAAAGGGTGGTCTTTCCGTCTTCAGAGACAGGGATGGGCCCGGGCAGGTTGAGTTCGTACCCGCCGTCGCTGCTCAGGACGAAACTGTCCAGCGTGCCGGCGATGAACTCATCCGCCACCTCCGGGGTCAGCGCCGGTGCACTCTGGGAGGTGACAATCGCCTCGACAATGGGGCGCAGCGAAACGTACTTTTCTTCCTCGCTGCCGTCCGGATAGCGGGCGATGAGGAAAATGCCCAGTGTCGTATAAGCCTCGTCGTAGGGGATGGAGTATTGCTCGCCCGGCGTCCAGACAGCCGTCTGCAAAAATTCCAGGTCTTCCCGGCTGCCGTCCTCATACACCGCGCTGCCCGCCACCCGGACGTCCGGCTGCACGCCCTCGGGCACCTCTTCGGGCAGGGTGAAGAAGATCTGACCGTCCTCCACCTCCACGGTGTCCCGCAGGGCGTCGGCGTACAGATCCAGGGCGCTGGGCTCGGGCACAGCCTGGGCGGTGTCGGCCGCCTGCCACTGATTGTAAAGATAGGTGCAGAACTCCTCGTCCGTCACCTGCCACAGCCTGCCCTCGTACTCGGTGCGCACCTGGCTGCCGTCGTCGCTGTACCCGTTGAAGGTCAGGGAGGTGCCGTCCTCCCGCTGCACCACCAGGGCGTATAGCGGGGTGAAACCCTCCTCGGTGGTGCGGGCAAGGCCCCGCAGCCCTTCCAGACGGCTGGTCAGCTCGTCCAGCTGGCTGGCGTTCAGCGCCCGCTCTTCCGGAACGGCGTAATCCCAAACGGAAGCGGAGGCAATGGCGTTTTGGGAAAAATCGTACCGCGGGGTGAGGGGGTCGGTGAGAAAGACCACCGCCACCACGACGCAGAGCAACAGCGCCGCGACGATCACCCAGAAGGCAGGCTTTTTGTAGTGGAGCGCCGCCCTCACCCGGGTCTTTACCCCCACCTCGCCAAAGGCCAGCGGACAGGCACCCAGCGCCCGGCGGCCCGTGCTGCACTCCAAAAGTGCCTGGGAGTAATCCGCCCGCTGCTCTGGGGCCAGACCCCGCACCACCCGCTCGTCGCAGGCAAGTTCAATGTCCCGGCAGAACAGGATGTAGGCCGCCCACAAAAGGGGATTGAACCAGTAGACCGCCAGCAGTGCGAAGCCCAGGGGCTTCCACCGGTGGTCCCGGCGGGCGATGTGGGCCTGCTCGTGGTCGATCACCGGGCCGCGGGCCGCCGCGGGCAGGGCAGCCGGCAGATAGATGCGCGGACGCACCAGCCCGAACACGAAGGGGGTGGGCACCCGGCCGCTCTCGAAGATGTTGTCCCGCACCAGAACGGCCTCGGCCACCCGGCGGCGCAGCCGCAGCCAGCTGACCAGCGTGTAGAGGCAGAGGGCCAGAACGCCTGCTGCCCACACCAGCGCCAGCAGGGGAATGAGCAGCTGCAAGGGATTCGCGCTGGCGGCGGGGGCGGGGGTGAAGGTGCCGGTCACGATGGGGTTCACCACCCGGTCCACCGCGGGCACGCCGCTGTCCAGCGCCGGGGCGGGGGATAGCATGATGTCCCGGGGCACCGTCTCCCGGCTGGGCAGCAGGCTCAGCGCGCTCTCCAGCGTGAAGGGGCACACCAGACGGAACGCCACCAGTCCCCACAGCAGCACGTTGGCCCACCTGGGCCCTTTGCGCAGCAGAAGGCGCAGTGCCAGCACCGCCAGCACCAGCCAGGAGGCGGCGATGCTCCGGTTCACGAGATCGATGAATACCTCCGCCAGCCATTCAAACATCGTGGGCCGCCTCCTTTCTGTAACGGTCGATCATCGCCTGTACTTCGTCCACTTCCTTCGCCGAAAGTCTGTGGTGTTTTGTGAAGGCCGCCACAAAGGCGGGCAGCGAGCCCTCAAAGGTCTTTTCCACCAGTTCGTCGATCTCGGCGGCCTGCACCTGATCCTTGCTCACCAGCGAGGTTACCAGGGTGTTCTCGTTCTTCAGCACCCCCCGCTCGCTCAGCCGCTTGATGACGGTGTAGGTGGTGGTGGGTTTCCAGCCCAGCTGCTCGCGGCACAGCCGCACCAGTTCGCTGCTCTTTATCGGCTCATGCTCCCACAAAATGAGGCACAGCCGGTATTCGCTGTCAAACACCTTAGGCACGTCCATCTTACCCGATCTCCTCTCTAATGGATTAGAGTACACTGTAAGTCTAACACATTAGAGCGACCCTGTCAAGAGGGGCAGGCCCTCAACGGACCGAAAAAACACCGGCACGGAGAAAATAAAAAATATGGGATTGACAATCGCGCTTCTGCGTGGTAAAGTGATACCAAACCGATGAGAAAGTGTAAGTACCTTCAGCGAAGCATCCCAGAGAGCCGCGGCGGGTGAGAGCGCGGCATGACGAAACTGAAGCGAATGGGCTTTTGAGGGCGGACCGAACGCAAAAGTAGGCGAGCCGGAGAGACGACTCCGTTATCAAAGAGAGCATATGTTTGTATGCATGAGTGGATACGGGAGACTGTATCAAGCCGGGTGGTACCGCAGGAGTATAGCGTCAGCAAACTCTTGTCCCTGCAACGAAAGTGGTTGCGGGGGCAGGAGTTTTTTTTATGAAAAAACGGGGTGAAAGGGGAGGTTGCAGTTGAAACTGGAGAATTATGAGGTACATCTTCCGAATTATTCCATCGGGGATGAGATCTACGGGAAGATCGGTCCGGTGTGTGAATCGTACGGCAAAAAGGTGCTGGTGATCGGCGGCCCAAAGGCGTTGGCCGCCGCCTACGACAAGATCGAGCGATATGTCAAACAGACCAATCTGACGATCATCGGCAAGGAGTTTTACGGCGAAAACTGCACCTACGCCACCGTGGAAAAGCTTCGGCAGATGCCGCTGTACCAACAAGCGGATATGGTGTTCGGTGTGGGAGGCGGAAAAGCGCTGGACACGGTCAAGTGCCTGTGCATCGAGGATGACAAGCCGGTTTTTGCCTTTCCCACCATCGCCTCCAACTGCGCCGCCTGCACGTCGGTCTCCATCATGTACAACGAGGACGGCACCTTTCTGCGGCCGCACTTTTTTGTTCGCCCGGTCATGCACTCCTTTATCGATACAGAGATCATCGCAAAGGCGCCCAGCCGATATATGTGGGCCGGCATCGGCGATACATACGCCAAATACTATGAGGCGACGATCTCCTCCCGGGGGGAGCGGCTGGAGCATTTCACAGCCCTTGGCGTGGCGGTCAGCTCCATGTGCCGCGACCCGCTGATCGAATACGGCAGGCGTGCCTTTGAGGATCACAAAAAGGGCCTGTGCACCTACGATGTGGAACAGGTGGTGCTGGCCATTGTGGTGACCACGGGGATCGCCTCCATCTTTCTGACCAAGGATTACACGCCGGATTACAACAGCGGTCTGGCCCACGCGGTGTTCTATGCCCTGACATCCTGCCCCGTGATCGAGGAGAGGCACCTCCACGGAGAGGTCGTGGGGTTCGGGGTGCTGCTGGCGCTGCTGGCGGACGGCCAGTACGAAGAATTTGAAAAAATCTACCGGCTGAACCGCTCCATCGGGCTGCCGGTCTCGCTGGAAGAGATCGAGATCACCGAAAGCCAGTGGCAGAAATGCGCGGAGCGGATCCCCGATATGTCGGACGTGGCCCACTATCCCTACCGCGTCACAAAAGAGATGCTGGAGGGGGCCATGGAATATTTAAAGGAAAAGGTGAGAAAAGACAGTGAAGAGGACTAAAGCAAATACCGCGATCCTGGGGGTGGCGTTTGTGTGGTTCACCACACATTTCGGGGGCGGCTTTGCCTCCGGCGCCCAGATCTACAGCTATTTTGTGCGCTACGGGGCGTGGTGCCTGCTCATGCCGGTGCTGGCAATGCTGTACAACACGGTGTTCTTTGCCTACAGCCTGCGGTTTGCCCGAAAGCGCGAGACCTATGATTACCGCACTTACAACAACGCTTTTTACGGGAGATTTGCGCCGGTGTTCTCCAATCTGTTCGAGGTGCTGTATGTCTGCGTCATGTGCGTGGCGCCGGCGGTCGCCTTTGCCACGGGCGGGGCGACCCTCAGCGAACTGACGGGCCTGCCGTATCTGCTGTGCACGGTGCTCATCGGGCTCTTCATCTTCGTGGTGGCCATTTTCGGCACCGATCTGGTGCGCAGGGTGGCCGTGGTGCTGTCGGTCTGCATCATCGCCGGACTGGTGGTGGTGTACGTCCCGAATATCGTGTCCAACTTTTCTGCCATCACGGAGGCGGTGAACACCATGAACGCCGCCCGGCTGCCGCTGCGGGACGCGCTGTACTCCGCCTTTTTGTACGGGACGTTCCAGCTTTCCAACATCGCGGTGTTCGTGCAGCACGCCCGGTCGTTCGATGAGCCGGCCGACGCGGTGAAGAGCATGGGCGTGGGCTTTGTGATCAACTCGCTGCTCATGGTGATGGTGGTGCTCGGGCTGATGACGGTCTATACCGACCCCGAGGCCGCCGGACAAAGTGTGCCGACGCTGTTTATGGTGGAGCAGGGCGTGGGCGCATCCTTCATGACGCCGCTGATCTCGGTGCTGATCATTCTGGGCGCGGTGTCCACGGCGGTGAATATGGTGGCGGCCATGGTAAAACGCATCTGCGGGGAAACCCGGCAGGCTGCGGCAGAGGCGAAGCAAAGCGGATTCCGCACGACCAAAAAGGAGATCGCGGCGGCGCTGGGGTGCTGCGCGGTCGATTTCGGGATCGCCCAGTTCGGCCTGCTGACGCTGATCCAGAAGGCATACAGCGGCATCGCCTACCTGGTCATCCCGGTCATTCTGGTGCCGTACCTCATTCACATGGCCGTGACCCGATTCGACACAAAGCAAAGCGCATAAAAGCTTTGCCCGCAGTGCCGGTCACCGTCCGGCAAAACGGCGGCGACCACAGCGAAAAAAGTGATACCGGACAGGATGGAGTGCTCTCAAGATGATAAAAATACTGTTTGTTTGCCACGGCAATATCTCGAAAAGTCCTGAAAAAGCCTGTAAAATCAGTGGTTCTTTGGAGCAGAAGGGCGCTTACTACACCACTGCTACACCATTTTTGAAAGAACCTTGATGTGACAAGTTTCGATATATAAGAACGCAAGCGGCGATATTCCAGAATAGGAGTATCGCCGCTTGCTACATGTAGGTAAGTATGTTCCTTGAGCAAATGCTCATGTGCCATAAAGTAACACAAAAAAGCAACAGACAGCCGCCACAATTCCGTAAAGATTGATACTTGACAGTCTCCCGAAAGCTCGCTATAATAATTAGACGTAAAATTTGAGTGGACTTTTCCGGATTCGGTCATCTTTTTGCCACACAACTGTCTTATGATAGTTGTGTGGCTTTTTTGTTGCCTGCATCTCGGAAATGTTGACAGAATGGAGGATGATTTTTTATGGAAAACAACTTCTTATCTCTGATCAAGACGCGCCGTAGTGTACGGGCTTACAAACCGCAACCTGTCCCTTCCGAGGCGTTGGACGCTGTACTGGAAGCCGGGACTTATGCACCTACCGGCGGAGGACGTCAATCCCCTACCATCATTGCAATCACAGACCCCAAATACCGGCAGGAAATCGCCAGGTTAAACGCAGAAGTGATGGGGAACAATACAGACCCTTATTATGGCGCGCCTGTCGTGATTTTGGTTCTGGCAGATGGCTCCGCAAACACCTTTGTAGAGGATGGAAGCTGCGTCCTTGAAAATATGATGCTCGCCGCCCATGCTCTTGGGCTGGGAACCGTATGGGTACATCGGGAACGTGAGATTTTCGACAGTGAAAGCGGTAAGGCTCTCCTGCGGGAGTGGAAGCTGCCGGAAACCTTGCGTGGCGTCGGAGCGATTGCATTGGGTTATCCAGCTAAGGAAGCCGGTCAGCCCGCAGCACGCAAACAAAACTATATTGTTCGGATTTAATAACCTGCTGTCCGGCGCAATTTTTTTGCGCCGGACACTTTGTGGAGAGGAGGGAAAGTATGCAGACCAGTAATAAAATGGCAGTTGCGCCCGTTGGAAAGCTCATTTGGCAAATGTCGATACCGCCGCTGATCTCCATGTTCCTGCAATATTCCTATAACCTGATAGACAGCGCGTTTGTAGCGCGGCTGAGTGAGAATGCGCTGACGGC
>NZ_CALWND010000013.1:0-68331 GCF_944382735.1 Candidatus Allofournierella merdavium
TTGCGGTTGTAGTGGCCGCTGCGGTAGCCTTGTCGCTGCTCATTGCGCTCATACCGAGCAGCCTGGGTCAATTTCTCCGCCTCGGCCTCCAGCAGCTCGTTGAGAGTTTCCTCTACGCTGCCTCTAACAAGCTCCTTGAGCTGCCCCTTGATAACTTCCTCATTTAGCTGTACAATCTTCTCGGACATGGTTTGCTGTCTCCTTTCAGAATGGTGTGTCGCGACTTCATTCTACCAGAGATCTGCAAACCATGTCTCTTTTTATCCTTTTTTCAATTTGCGAAAATTATTGTACCTTATCCTTTGAGATACCCCATGATTTGTGATACGCCAAACTTTACAAAGGGCGAAAACAGACCGTGAAACGGGCTGCTGACAACAAACGGCGGTATGCTCCCGGAGAGGGCAGCATACCGCCTGTTTTGTTGTCCGGGGTTTCCAAAGGGGTGCCCCCTTTGGCACACGACTTTGCTTGCAAAGTGTAGTGTGTTATACCTGCTGGCGTGGCTGACGGGGGAAACGGGGTGCGGTGCTTCTTGCGCCCCGTTTGCTCCGGCAGGAAAACAGGCTGAATTTTTGCGAATGGGAATGAGCGAAAAATCGGGCTGTTTTCAGAGAACGGCGGCAGGTATATGAAAGCCCCCGTCCCTCGTCCTACGCTCCGACTTGTGGACAAAGCGTCCCGAAGTTGTGGCCACACTCCCGGAAAAGTAGCAGGACAGCGGGCAACCGTCAAGACTGAAATGAACGGGTTTGCACCCGGTCTTGACCGCCTCCCGCCGTCCCGCTGAATGGGTAGACAAGGCGGCCAATCCCTCAAAGTGCTTGGCCGCTCTCTTTCTGATTTTGGAGCGTTTCTTTTCTGAAAATTGAAATGGGCGGAAAGCCATTTTAGGGCTTTCCCGCCTTGATTACTCGTTAGCAAAGACAGGCGAGACTGTCAACGGCGGCGCATTTTATATGCGCCGTTCATCTTGACCGTTGACTGGTGCGGCTGGCTTTGCTATCTCCCCGATAAATGGGAATTTGTTTATCTTTCTTTCGCCATAACAAAATTAGTAAGAAAAATACCCTGTCTTTCTACTTTCTGTTCTTTTATGACTTTATTTCCTCGCTTTTCAAAAAATGGTTTTGCTGTAATAGAAGCATGGGTTGTGATGCTTCCCGGAACAGCCTGTTCCAACTGATCGCAAATAGCCGTTGCAATTCCTCTGCCTTGATAGTTAGCATGAACATACAGACGGTCAAGATACCCGGTACTGTCTATATCTCCAAAGCCTACAATGACATCATTTTCAACAGCGACTACACTGTAGTGCCCTTGAAGTGATTGATCCCATTTTTCTAAATCGGCTTGCCCGGTTGCCCATACATCAAGCTGCTCTTTTGTGTAATCCTTTGCATTGATAATGTGAACAGTATTAAAAAATAGCTCCGTCACTTCTCTGCAATCTGATGATTGATACTTTCTTAGCTCCATTTCTCTATTTCTCAAAATTCCAAGAAGTTCCGCCTGCTTTCAGTTCAACAAATTCCGATTTGTCGCTCTCTTACTTTCTCCCCCGCTGGGGCTTTGGATTTTTCAGCAAGTCAGACTTCTGTGCAATCCGTTTCAACCATTTCTTTTCTTTCTCGGATAGCTTCTTGTAATTCAGTTTGAGCCGCTTACAGATAAACGCCATTGCCGCCTGCTCCGGGTCGCTGTCCTCTCTGACTGTTTCCTCTGCGGTCTGCAAGAACTCTTCCAGCGGATTGTCCTCCGGGACGCTGAAAAAATCGTCCTTGTGTGCTTCCCGCAGGTCGAGAGCTATTTTATTTATATCCTGCTGTATCACATAGCGGCAAAAGCTGTCATCGTCAATATGGGCGGCGATAAGCTGCCGTAACTGCGGGTCGGTCAAGCCAGGATTGTGCTGTTTCATAATCGTTGCGCTCACAGCGTCCACAATGGCGTTTGCGCTCTGCACCTGCTTTCCCGCTATGCCGTTCACATAGATTTCAAGGTCGGCCATGAGCCGGGGAAAATCCGGGTGGGTCGCCAGCTCACACAAAAGGGAATTATCCACCAGCCCGCTTCTCAATAGCTCAATCATATCATCACTCAAACGCAGGTCTGCAAGATCGGCGCTTGGGTGATTTTTTGTTAAGGAGCGGCCCAGCAGATAATCAACAGTCACTTCATAAAACTTTGCCAATTCAATAAGGGCATAGTGGCTGATGTCCTTATATTCGTCCGCTTCATAGCTGCCCAGCGCAGACTTGGAGAGGTGTGTTTGCTCTGCAAGCTGTTCCAGCGTCAAGCCACGCTCCACGCGCAGGTCTTTTAGGCGTTCTTGAATGGTTAAGGCCATACTATCCCTCCCATCTGTCCGATAATGGAAGTTGTCAAAGTAACTCCATATCTATGTTGTACTTGCCATCAATCAGTATATAGTCGAGGTCATTTTCTTTTGCAAGTGACAAGATGTGTGCATTATCTTCTAATACACTATCTAAAGTGCAATCCTCATCATCCAAACGATTTTCAATAACGCTTGCAAATTGTTTCATGTCGTTGAAATGCGTTCTTATGTAGTTTTCGCTCATCACAAGACAATAACACCGTATATCTTTGCGGTATTCGTCAGGAAAATCTTTTTTCCAGTCAAATGGAATGTAGCACCCTTCAACAATCAAATTCTGTCGATTTTCAATTACAGTTTTAACAATTTCTCGGACAATCGGCCATAAAAATTCTGTCAATTCAGTGTCGTTGCTCACGGGTGTAAGCTGTGTGTTCCTGCTGCGAATCAGCCCCATTTTCAAATGGTCAACCGACAGATACGGATATTTGTATTTTTCGAGAAGTTTTTGTGCTAACAAAGTTTTGCCTGTGTGAGAAGCGCCAGCAATCAAAATAATCATTATACTTCACCGTCCTATAAACCGGGATTTGTCGCTTTGTACTTATCATTCTACCACAATTCCGAGAGCGTGGAAATAGCCTGTTTTTCAAGCCGATTTCCTACCTTTCGGATATACGGGACGGGCGGTCATTTAAGCTACACTATACTTCGGAGGGATACTCAGCAGCATGTGAATGTGGTCTGGGCACGCTTGCGCTTCGATGATTTCTACTCCTTTTTGATCGCACAGTGTTCTCAGTATCTGCCCAATATCTTTTTTGATTTGCCCGTATATTGCCATCCGACGGCATTTCGGTGCAAACACTACATGATACTGGCACCTCCATGTGGTGTGCTGCAGGCTCGCTATATCCTTTTCTCTCATGTAAAAAGACCTCCTGGTTTTTTATTGTTGCAGTTGGCCGACCGCAACTCTATTCTATCAGAAGGTCTTTTTCACTATATAATTTCTTTACACTCCCCGGCACAGCCGGGGGTTGTCTTTGCGCTAAAGCTAACAAAACAGCCCCCTGCCCGTGTTTCGGGCAGGGGGCTGTTCTTTCTTTTAAGGCGCGGGGCTCAGCGGATGCGGTCGATGCGGCCCTCGCTGTTTTTGATGAGATTGAACAGGCTGGTGGCATAGAGAGGGTATTCCTTCGAGAGGCTCTCGGTGGTCATGGCAAAGCAGGAGGTATCCTTCAAAGCGGGGCCGGTGCCCATGTTCTCCCCCTCCAGCGCCGCCTTCACGTTGGCCTGGGCGGCGCTCATGGCGGCGTCGGAATAGCCCTGCCAGCGCCCGCGGCTGACCCGGAACATGCTCTCGGCGTTTTTGGGGGCCGACGCGTAGAGCAGGCGGAACATGTTGTACACCGCCAGCATCAGGTAGGCGCTCACCTCGCTCACCAGGCCCTTGTCCGGGCAGGCGGCCAGCTTGCTGAACAGGATGTTCAGGCTGTTGGAGATAAGCTTTTTGTTCAACGTGGGCAGCACGCTGCCCTTGTAGACGCTGTCCTTCGCGGTCTCGGGGCTGGGGATCTCCTCCACCGTGAGGGTCAGGCCGCTGCGGTCGGCGCTGCGGCCCAAAAGATAATCGCAGGACACATCGTAG
This sequence comes from Candidatus Allofournierella merdavium, assembly GCF_944382735.1. Lineage (NCBI taxonomy): Bacteria > Bacillati > Bacillota > Clostridia > Eubacteriales > Oscillospiraceae > Allofournierella > Candidatus Allofournierella merdavium. The sequence continues at coordinate 3,993 of NZ_CALWND010000013.1, forward strand.
TAATCGGCCACCCGCACCACAAAGTCCAGGCCGCACTCCCGAATGCCCTTTTCGTAGTGGGACAGCAGCGCCTGGGAGACCCCCAGCTCCGCCGCGGCCTGTTTCTGCGTGATGCCCCGCTCCTTGCGGAGAAGAGTGATGATGCGATTGAATTCCATGATGTCCTGCTCCCTGTCGTTACTGTCGCGCCGCCGCGCCGTGAAGTCGGTCACCGCCGCAAATGGCTTTGCAGCGCGGTTTTTCGGCGTTGCCCCCCGCGAGGGGCCATTACACAACGTAAATTATAAAACAGCAAAAACGCTTTGTAAATACAAAATCCGCCAAAATCCCCTTTTCATTTTCGGTGGAAATGTCCATCCCTTGACTTTAAAAACTATATGTACGATAATGGTGCCGGGCCTCTTTCTAAATATAGTGTTCCGGCCCTTTTTGTTATTCCTGTGTGTAACGATTTTGTAATATTTTTCCGGGCCGCGGCCGTCCTTCCCGGGCGGCGCGGCGGGGATGGAGGACGCTGTGAAGACCTTTAAGCTGCATCTGATCCGCCACGGGCTGACCCGGGGCAACCTGGACGGCCTGTATGTGGGCGGCGGCACCGACCTGCCGCTGTGCGACGAGGGCCGGCAGGACCTGGCCGTGCTGAAGAACCGCTTTACCTACCCCGCGCCGGACACGGTGTTCACCTCGCCGCTGGCCAGGGCGGTGGAGACGGCCGACCTGCTCTTTCCCGAGGCGACGCACCGGTTGGTGGTGCCCCAGCTGCGGGAGGCGAATTTCGGCGTGTTCGAGGGGCGGCGGATGGAGGACCTGGCGAAGGACCCCCTGTTCGCCCGCTGGATGGACCCCGCCGCCGGCTTCACCCCCGAAGGGGCGGAGCCCACCATGGAGTTTCACGCCCGCTGCGCGGACACGCTGCACAAGCTGCTGGAATACATGATCCGCTCGGAGGTGACCGAGGCCGCCTGCGTGACCCACGGCGGGGTCATCATGAGCATGCTGGCCCAGCTGGCGCTGCCCCGCCGCCCCGCGGAGCAGTGGATGGCCGACCCCGGCTGCGGCTACACAGTGCAGACCGACGTGGCCATGTGGATGCGGGACAAGCTGGTGGAAGCCATCGCCATCCAGCCCGCGGGCTATCTGGACGGGGAATGACGGTTTTTTGCGCGAAAAAAGGCAAGGCATGAAGTTCATGCCTTGCCTTTTTCATGTTCGGGGCCGGCCCGGTTTGGGGGCGCGGGCCGCTCACGGCCGGGGGCCGTACTTGGGCGCGGGCTTTGCCTCCTGCGCCGCGGAAGGGGCAGCGGCCGGGGGCGCAGAGGGGGCAGCGGCCGGGGGCGCGGAAGGCGCGCCGGTGGGCGCGGGGCCGGCGGGCGGCGGCAGGATGGGTTTGGAAGGCCGGCGGCGGCGCGCCAGGCGCAGGGCGGCAAAGATCACCAGCGCGATGACCGCCAGCACCAACAGCACCGGCAGCAGGTAGATGACGCCGATGGCCACGTCCTGCACCCCGTTGGCGAAGTTATGCCAGCTGTCTTTGAACGCGGTGACGGCGCGGGAGCCGAAATCGTTGCTCACGGGGGTGAGCAAGCGCACCTCGTCCAGCGACACCTCCACGGTGGAGTAGGCCAGCAGGCTGTCGTAGACCCGCTGCTGGCCGGTGTAGCTCTCGATCTCGTAGCGCACCTGGGCCAGCTGCTCCTCAATGGCCAGCAGGTCCGCCAGGTCCCCCGCCTGGCCCGCCAGTTCCAGCAGCCGGGCCTCCTGGGTGCGCAGGCTCTCCAGCCGGGCCTCCAGGTCCACATAGTCGGCGGTGACGTCGTCGGTGGTCTCGCTCTTGTAGGTCACGCTGCCGGCGGCGGACGCATCGTTCAAAAAGGCGGCGTAGTTGTCGGCGGGCACACGGAAGGTGTAGCGCACCCAGCGGGTGCCGGCGTCGGCGCTGCCGCCCTCGTCGCTGTTCTCCACCCAGGCGCCGGCCGTTTCGGCCGCCCGCAGCAGCGCGTCCCGGGTGGTCTCAAACGCCTCTGTCTCCATCTCCAGCGAGGCGTTGTAGATGATCTTGCGCCCGTCCTGGGGGGTCAGCCGGTCGGCGTCGGTGCCGGAGAGGCCCGCCTCGCCGCTCTCGCTGCCGGTGGAGTAGTCCATCGTGCTGTCATATGCGGTCTCCGGGGCCGCGGCGGTGCCGCCGGAATTTGCCCCGCAGCCGGCCAGCAGCCCGGCCGCCAGCGCCAGCGTCAGCAAGAGGCTCATGGTTCGTCTCATGGTGTTCCCTCCTCTTATGCTCTGTGCCCCGGCCGCCGGGCCGCGGGCTCTTCTTGTTTTGTAAACGAGCAAGCGGCGTCGATTATTGCGCCCGCCCGCTAAATACAGTATAATAGACAAAGTATGCCGGCGCAACCAGTCCGGCCAGAGAACACAGCAAAGGAAGTGTGCCCATGAATTTTATGGTAGGTCAGAGCGGGGGCCCCACCGCCGTCATCAACGCCAGCCTGGCCGGCGTGTTCGAGACCGCCCGCGACAGCGGCGCGGGGCGGGTGCTGGGGATGCAGCACGGCATCGAGGGGCTTTTGAAGGGCCAGGTGGCGGACCTGAACCGCCTGTTCGACAGCGACCTTTCCATCGAACTGCTCAAGCGCACCCCCTCCTCCTATCTGGGCAGCTGCCGCTACAAGCTGCCCGAGCCGGTGGCGGGGGACGAGGTGTACGAGACGCTGTTTGAGCTGTTCGCCCGCCATCGGATCGACGCGGTGCTCTACATCGGCGGCAACGACAGCATGGACACCATCGCGAAGCTCGCCGCCTACGGCGAGGCCGTCGGCAGCCCCATCCGCTTTGTGGGGGTGCCCAAGACCATCGACAACGACCTGGTCTGCACCGACCACACCCCGGGCTTTGGCTCGGCGGCGAAGTACATCGCCACCATCATGAAGGAGATCATCCGGGATGCGGGCGTCTACGACCTGCGCAGCGTGACGGTGGCGGAGATCATGGGCCGCCACGCCGGCTGGCTGGCGGGGGCTGCGAGCCTGGCCAAGGGGGAGGACTGCGACGGGCCGGACCTGATCCTGCTGCCGGAGGTGCCCTTTGACCCGAAACTGTTTTTGCGGCGGGTGGACCGGCTGCAAAAGCAGAAGGAGAACGTGGTGATCGCCGCCAGCGAGGGCGTGAAGGACCGGGAAGGCCGCTTTCTCTGCGACCTGGCGGGGGACGGCGGCGCGCTGGACGCCTTCGGCCACAAGGCGATGCTCTCGGGCACCGGCCGCTACCTGGCGGGGCTGATCCAGCGGGAACTGGGCTGCAAGAGCCGGGCCATCGAGCTCTCCACCCTGCAGCGGTGCGCGGGGCATCTGGCCAGCCGCACCGACGTGGACGAGGCCTACCGGGTGGGCGGCGCGGCGGTGACCGCCGCGCTGGAAGGGCGCACCGGCTGCATGGCCGCCCTCAAGCGGCTGAGCGACCGGCCCTATCTGTGCGGCACCGAACTGGTGGACGTGCACCAGGTGGCCAACGCGGAAAAGACGGTGCCGCTGGAGTGGATCGAGCCGGACGGGATGCATGTGAACGGGGCCTTTGAGGCCTATGCCCGGCCGCTGATCCAGGGGGAACTGACCCCCATGTTCGTGAACGGCGTGCCCCGGCACATCACCCTGTAACACACAAAGACAGCCGCCCCGGCGGGAGGAGCATCCTCCTGCCGGGGCGGCGTTTTGTTCACGGTTCCCGCAGGGCCATGTGGCTGCCCCGGGGCGTTTTGGTGATGAGCACCTGTTTTTCCAGCCGCTGCCGCAGTTCGGCCACATGGCTGATGATGCCCACCAGCCGGTTGCCGTCCGCCAGGCTTTGCAGGGTGGCGATGGCCTTTTCCAGGCTGTCCTCGTCCAGGCTGCCGAAGCCCTCGTCCACAAAGAGGGTGTCGATCTGCACCCCGCCGGCGTACTGCTGGATCACGTCCGACAGGCCCAGCGCCAGCGCCAGCGCCGCCTGGAAGGTCTCGCCGCCGGAGAGCGAGCGCACGCTGCGCCGCTTGCCGGTGTAGTTGTCCAGCACGTCCAGGTCCAGGGCGCTCTGGCCCCGGCTCTCCGCCCGGCCGTGGCACAAAAGCTGGTACTGCCCGCCGGTCATGGCGGCCAGCCGCCGGTTGGCGGCGGCCACCGCGCTCTCAAAGTAGGCCACCAGCACATACTGCTCGAACTGCTGCTTGCCCAGCCCCCCCACCAGGGTGCCCCCGGCGGTGCGGTGGAGCCGGTCGGCCAGCTGAGCCCGGCGGCGGGCGGCGTCGGTCCGCTTTGCCAGGGCCTTCACCCGGGCGCAGGCGTCCCGGTTGGCGGCCAGTCGGGTGGAGAGGGCCTGCCACCGGTTTTGCAGCGCGGTGCGGCGGACGTTCAGGTCGGTGAGGGCGGCGGACAGGGCCTGCTCGGCGGCGGGATCGGCGGCACGGGCCAGGTCCGCCTGGCGCTGGGCCGCCAGCTGCCGGGCGGCGGCCAGCTGTTCACAGAAGGCCCGCCAATCCCGCTCGCCCCCTTCCAGGTCGGCGGCGAGTTTCTCCGCCCCGGCCTGCGCCTGGGCCAGCGCCCGCCGCGCCCCGGCCTCGTCGGCAAAGGGCAGGCTGGCCCCCAGTTCCTCCTCCAGGGTGCGGGCGGCGGACAGCTGCGCCGCGAGCCGGGTGTTCTCCTCCGCCAGCGTCTGCCGGCGCGTCCTGCACGCCTCCAGTTTGTTGCGGCAGTCGGGCAGGCTCTGTCCGGCCCGCTCCCCCGCCTCGGCCTCTCGCCGGGCGGCGGCGGCTTCGGCCTGGGCCGCGGCGCGGGCGGCCTCGCCCGCTGCCCTGGCCTCCTTCAGCGCCAGGGCGGCGGCCCGGGGGGTGTCGGGGGCCTGCTGGCCCCACTGGGCCAGGGCCGCGGCGGCCAGCCGCAGGAATTCCTGCCGGGCGGCCTCGTCGGCGGCCTGGGCCGCGCCGCTGGCCTCGGCGGCCTTTTGGTACGCCGTGTGCAGGCGCTCCAGCGCTTCCTTCGCCGTTTGCAGGCCGGCCCGGTCGGGCGCGCCCTCCGCCGGCTTCGCGGGGGCGGGGTGGTGCAGGCTGCCGCACACCGGGCAGGGCGCGTTCTCGGCCAGATTCGCGGCCAGCAGCCCCGCCTGCCCCTGCCAGAACAGGGCCTCGGCGGAGTCGTACTCCCCTTTTGCCCGGGTGTATTCCTGTTGGGCGGCGGTGAAGGAGGCCGCCGCGTCCAGGGCGGCCTGCTGCGCCCCCCGCAGGCGGCGGGCGGCGGTGAGCGCCGTGTCGGTCTGGGCAAGGCGGAGGGTCAGGGCGTCGAGAGAGGCCTCGGCGGCGGTCTGGCGCCGACGGGCCTCCTGCGCCCCTTTCTCCTGCTCGGCAAGGCGGGCGCTCTCCTCTTCCAGCCGCGCCTCCTCTTCACCGGCGGCACGCCGGTCCGCCTCGCACTGTTTCAGCCCCTCTTCCAGTTTTTTTCGCAGAGCGCGCTGCTCTTCCCGCCGCTGGTAGGCGGGCAGCTGGCCCTCCTGCCGGCGGACCTCCAGTTCCGCCTGCTCCCGGGCGGCGCGCACCTGGGCCAGGGCGGCGTGCTGCCGCTCTTTGTCCGCCTGCTGGCCTTCCAGCTGCGCCAGCTGCCGGGCGGCCTCGCCGGCGGCGGTGTGGAGCGCGGCGGCCTGCCGTGCGGCCTCCAGCCTGGCGGCGGTGGCCTGGGCCTCATCGTCCAGGGCTTTGCTCTCGGCCGCGGCGGCGGCGCAGGCGGCCTCGTCGTCGGCGCAGAGGGCGGCGGCCAGCGTGAGTATCTCGTCGCACCGCCAGACGGCGGCCTCGTCCTTCAATCTCTCGCCCAGCTGCCGGGCGGTCTCCCCCTCCTGGGGCAGCTTGAAGCCCTCCAGCGCCTGCCGCAGGGCGGCGGTCTTTTGTTCGGCGTCCCGGGCGGCCTCGCCGGCGGCGGCGCGCAGCTTGTCCTGCACGGCGCGGCAGCCGGCGGTGCCGAAAATCTGCCGCAGCACGGCGCTGCGCCGCTCGCCGGGGGCGTTGAGCAGCTCGGTGAACTGGCCCTGGGCGATCATGGCGATCTGGCGGAACTGGTCGCCGTCCATGCCCAGCAGCTCGCGGACGGCGGTGTCCACCTCCCCCACCTTTTCCACCGGCGGGCGCCCCGGCGCGAGGAAGAGGGCGGTGGCGGGCTGCACCACCTGCCCCTCGCCCCGCTTTTTGGGCCGCTGGTACTGGGGGGTGCGGCGCACCGTGTACTCCTTGCCCCGATGCCGGAAGGTCAGTTCCACAAAGGTCTCCCGGTCGGGGGCGGCGTAGTCGCTGCGCACCGTGTCAAGGCCCCGCACCCCGCCGGACAGCTGCCCGAACAGCGCGTAGCTGATGGCGTCAAAGAGGGTGGTCTTGCCCGCGCCGGTGTCGCCGGTGATGAGGAACAGCCCGCCGGGCCCCAGCTTTTCCAGTTCCAGCCGCTCCTCGCCGGCGTAGGGGCCGAAGGCCGAAAGATGCAGTTGCAGCGGTCTCATCCCTCCGCCTCCTCTCCCAGCACCTCATCCAGAAAGGCCTTTTCCTCGTCGTCCGGTTCCCGGCCGTGGACGCCCTTATAAAACTCCTCAAACAGCTGCCGGGGCGTGCGCATGGCCAGCTGCCGCAGCGCCGGCGTGTCCGCCGCCGGCGCGTCGGACAGCACGAACTCCAGCCTCACGAGATTGGGGTAGACGCTGCGCAGCCGGGCGGCGGGCTCCAGGGGCGGCACATCGTCGGTGAGGCGGGCGTAGATGTAGTCCTGGCTGGGCACGGCGCTTTGCAGCAGCGCCTCCAGCGGGCCCTGCACCCGGCGCAGGGGATGCAGCGGCGACAGGGGCACCTGCTTTGCCGTCACCTGCCCCTTGGGGCCCACCTCCACCACCGTCACGCTCTTTTGCCCCAGCGCCTCGCTCACCGAGTAGGCCAAGGGCGAGCCGCAGTAGCGCACGCTGTCCCGGCCCACGCTCTGCGCGCCGTGGATGTGGCCCAGGGCCACATAGTCGAAGGGGGCGAAGGCGGAGGCGTCCACATTGTCCAGCGTGCCCAGGTTCAGCAGTTCCGAGCCGCTGGCTTCGGGCACGCTAGCCCCCGCGGTGACGAACTGATGGGCGAGGAGGATATTCCGCCCGCCCTCGTCGGGGGCGGCGGCCCGCACCAGGGCGGCCGCCGCGTCGGTATAACTCTCGATGGTCTCATCCGGGAGAAAGGTGCGCACCGCCGCCGGGCGCACGAAGGGCAGCGCCCAGACGGTGAGGGGGCCGAACTCGTCCCGGGCCTCGAAGCGCGCGATGCGGCCGGTGAACACCGAGGCAAGATGCACCCCGCTGCGCTCCAGCAGCCGCCCGCCGAAGGCCAGGCGGTCCGCCGAGTCGTGGTTGCCGCTGATGGCCCACACCGGCAGCCGGTGCTGGCAGAGGGCGGTGAGGAAGTCGTCCCACAGGTTCACCGCGCCCACGCTGGGCACGCCCTTGTCGTAGACGTCCCCCGCCACCAGCACCCCCTGCACCCCCTCGGAGAGGGCGATCTGCAGGATCTGGTCCAGGATATACTTCTGGTCCTCAAAGAGGTCCGCCTCGCACAGGCGCCGGCCCAGGTGCAGGTCGGAGAGATGGAGCAGCCGCATGGCCGTTACCTCCTTTTTTCAGAACATCCAGCTGGGCAGGATGCGCAGCGCGTTCACATAAGGCTCGGCCACCGGCAGCCCGCTGATGACCGGATAATAGCAGACGAAGAACACCCCCGCCGCCGCAATGCCGATGCACAGCCGCCGGGCCAGCGCCGGGCGGCGCTCGTAAAGATTCGCCGCCGCCAGCGCCAGCGCCGCCACCGCGAACCACAGGCTGGGGAAGTAGTGGTAGAGGAAGGTGCAGCGGCTCACCAGCACCCAGGGCAGAAACTGGGTCAGGAACAGCACCGTCACCGCGCCGGCGGCGCCGTTGCCCCGGCCGGACAGCTGCCGCCAGAAGGCCCAGCCAAGGCCCGCCAGCGCCGCCAGCCACACCGGCAGGTTGCCCAGGGCGGCGATGGTGCCCCGCAGGCCCTGGGGCAGGCCGGAGGCCAGGTAGTACCACACCGGCCGCACGCTGAAGGGCCAGGTGTACCAGCGGGATTCGTAGGGGTGGGTGGCCACAAGGGTGCTGTGGTAGCGGTACATGCTCACCTGGCACTGCCACCACTCGGCCAGGGAGAAGCCTCCCTCCCGCCAGAAGTAGGGGATGTAACTGGCGAAATAAACAATGAGGGGCAGCGCCACGAAGAACACCACGCCCCCGCACAGGGCGGTGGCGATCTCCTGTTTGAGGCGGGACGGTTTTTGTCTGGCCCGCCGCCACAGCACGCCGAAGTAGAGCACCGCCAGCCCCGCGCCGGCGTAGAGCCCCGTCCACTTGCTCGCCGCCCCGAGGCCGAAGGCCAGGCCCGCCAGGGCCATGGGCAGCACGCTTCTCTCCACCCCTTTTTCCAGCACGCTCTGGCAGTACCAGACCATGAAATACGCCGCCAGCAGGATGAAGAAGGTGCCGTAGACGTCGATGGTGGCGATGCGGCTCTGGGCAAAGCGCAGGGTGTCCAGCGCCGCCAGCGCCGCCGCGAAGAGGGCGAAGGCGGGCTTGCGGCAGAGCCGGCGCACCAGAAGATAGAGCACCGGCACCATCGCCACCCCGAAGGCGGCGCCCGCCACCCGCCAGCCGAAGCCGGTCATGCCGAAGAGGGCCACCCCCAGCATGATGAACACCTTGCCCAGAGGCGGGTGGGTGGTCTCGTAGACCGGCAGGCCGTGAAGGTGCTCGTAGGCGGTGCGGCCGTGGTAAATTTCGTCGAAATACATGCTGTTTTTGTAGCTGATGGAATCCGGCACCCACTGCTGTTCGTCAAAGAGGGGGCTGTCGGAGGAGACGGCCACCAGTGAGCCGTCCTGGCCGCGGAAGGCGGCCTCCATCACCTGCGCGTTGTCCACCGCCAGAGTGAGGGTGCCTCCGGCGGGGGCGGCAAGGGCCACCTCCTTCCACTGAAACACCGTGCCGCCGCCCAGTTCCACACTGGCCAGCTGCGCGTCCGAAGCGTCGTACACCGTGAGGCTGCCGCCCCAGCACACGCCGGGGTAGACCCAGAGGACGGAGGCGGGGGACGAGAGTTCCGCCCGCACCTCGGTGACGGCGCCGTCGCTCACCAGCGGGTTCTGGGGGGCGGTGACATCCCCCAGGTCCCAGAAGCTCACCGCCGCCACCGCCAGGGTGAGGACGGTGAGGGCAAGGCGCTCCTTGCGGCTCCAGGCGGGCTGGGGCGCGGGGGCGGCGGGGGCGGACAGCGGGGCGAGGGCATACTCCCCCACGGCCCCGCCTCTGCACAGCGCAAAGGCCGCCCGCGCCAGCAGGGCGAAACCCGCCACCTCCGCGGCGCTGACGATGCGGATCATCACCACCGCCGGGGCGCTGGCGAGGAACTGGTCGTCGGTGCCGTTGCTGGTGAGCACCATGGCGAGGTTCACCAGGGAGGACAGGGAGAGCAGCCCGAAGGCGCCCAGCAGCCGCCTGTCGCCCCAGCGGGCGGCGGCGGCCAGGGTCAGCAGCAGGGTGGGAAGGATATACCGCTCGTGCATCCGGTGGCTGAGGGTGAACACCGCCGCCCCGTAAAAAGCCGCCAGCAGCAGCGGGGAGAAGCGCCCGGCTTTCCAGCCGCGCCAGGCGAGGTACACAAGGGCGGCGGTGGCGGCCGCGATGCCCGCCGTGCCCAGGGCCTGCCAGGTGAGGGGGCCCAGGGCGGGGGCATCCTGGGGCTGCCAGTTGGCCCCGAAGAGGGTGAGCAGGTTGTAGCCGTTCACGCTGGCGTAGGGGTAGCTGGAGGCGGTGGCGGCGTACTTGTCCCACAGCCAGTCCGCCGGCTGGTCGCCCCAAAAGGGCGCCGCGCAGACCAGCACCGCCGCCAGGGCCAGCGCGGCCCCCGCCGCGCCCCGGCCCAGCGCCGCCAGGGCGGGCCGCCGCTGCCGGGCGGCCAGCAGCGGGGCCAGGAAGGCCGCCGCCAGCACCGGCCCGAAGAGCAGGGCCTGGGGCTTCAGCGCCAGGGCAAAGCCGTAGAGCACCGCGGCGGGCAGCCACTTTTTCTCCTCCAGGCACAAAAAGGCGGCGATGATGGCAAGGCAGAATACGCCGTCCACCTGTTTCCAGACGGCGGTGTCGTACAAAAGGGCCGGGCAGAAGGCGGCGAAGGCGGCCAGGCGCAGCGCCCGCCGCCCGTCCAGCCGGCGGCGGGCGAAAAGGCCGATCAGCGCCGCCAGGCCAATGTCGCACAGGATGGGCCAAACGCAGATCAGCAGGCCCATGGCCTTGCCGGACGCATCCAGCCCCAGCGCCCGGGCGGCCAGGCCCACCGGCCAGAGCAGCAGCATATAGCCCGGCGGGTAATCGGCGAAATAGTCCGGGGCGTAAAAGGCGGCGGGGCCGCCCTCCGCCAGGCGCAGCGCCCAGGCGGAAAAGCAGGCCACGTCGCTGGAATATCCCTCGCTGACCAGGGCCAGGCCGCAGCGCACCGCCAGCGCCGCCAGCAGCAGCGCCGCCAGGGAAAGCCGCCAGCGGCGGGTGGAATGAGAAGCAGAACGGGTGGACATGGTGGTTCCTCGCAAGCTGAAAAATCAAACGGGCCGCGGGAGGCTGTCGGCATAAAAACAGCGTTCCTCGCGGCCCGTGCCGGTCAAAGGGAGATCAGGCGCGGGTCACCTTGGGGCCCTGGGGAGTGTCCTCCACCACATAGCCCATCTCGGTGATCTTCGCGCGCAGGGCGTCGGCGGTGGGCCAATCCTTCGCCTTCTTGGCCTCGACGCGCTTTTGCACCAGTTCCATCACCTCGGCGGGAATCTCATCGGTCTTGCGGTTGTACAGCAGGCCCAGCACGCCGGTGAGTTCGTCGAAGGTGGCGGCGGCGGTTTCCAGCGCGTCACGGCTGGCGTCCGCCCCCAGGGTGTTGATGTCCTTCACCAGTTCGAAGATGGCGGCCAGCGCGTCGGGGGTGTTCAGGTCGTCGTCCATGGCGGTGTTGAACTTGACCTTCGCGGCGGCGGCCTTCTCCGACAGCAGGTTGCTCTCGCCCTTTGCGTTCTTGATGAGGAAATCCAGGTTGTCGCGGCAGGTATACAGCCGCTCCAGGCTGGCTTTGCAGCTGTTCAGCAGCTCCACCGTGTAGTTCAGCGGCATGCGGTAGCCGGCGGTGAGCAGGAAATAGCGGATGGGCTCGTAGCCGAAGACTTCGGCGATCTCCCGCACGGTGAAGAAGTTGTTGGCGCTCTTGCTCATCTTGTGGTTGTCGATGTTCAAAAAGCCGTTGTGCATCCAGTAGCGGCTGAAGGTGCAGCCGTTGGCGCACTCCGACTGAGCGATCTCGTTCTCGTGGTGGGGGAAGATCAGGTCCTGGCCGCCGCAGTGCAGGTCGATGGTGTCGCCCAGATGCTTGCGGGCCATGGCGCTGCACTCGATGTGCCAGCCGGGGCGGCCGGGGCCGTAGGGGCTGGGCCAGGCGGGCTCGCCGGGCTTGGCCGCTTTCCAGACGGCAAAATCGGCGGGATCCTCTTTCAGATCGTCGTCCATCTGGCTGCGCAGTTCCCGGTTGCCGCTCTCCAGTTCCTCCAGGTTCAGGTGGCTGAGTTTGCCGTAGTCCTTGAAGGCGCGGGTGCGGAAGTAGACGTCGCCGTTCTTGGCCACATAGCCGTAGCCCTTGTCCAGGATATCCTTGACGATGTCCAGGATCTCCTCGATGTGCTCGGTGGCGCGGGGGCGCACGGTGGGGGTCTTGGCGTTGAGGCCGTCGCTGTCCTTGATGAACTCGGCCTCGTACTTCTCCGCCACCTCCTTCATGCTGCACCCCTGCTCCTTGGCCTTCTGGATGAGCTTGTCGTCGATGTCGGTGATGTTGGACACAAAGATCACCTTGTTGCCCCGGTACTCCAGATACCGGCGCAGGGTGTCAAAGACCACCACCGGCCGGGCGTTGCCGATGTGGATGTAGTTGTAAACCGTGGGGCCGCAGACATAGATGCGGTACTCCCCTTCTTTCTGGGGGATAAACTCCTCCTTCTTGCGGGTCAGCGTATTGTAGATCTGCATACTGCACGCTCCTTTGCATGCGCCCGCGGCGGTTCTTCAGGCCGCCGGGGCGCAGATTGTTCATTTTCATCATTATACCCAAAAATTGCCGCGGGCGCAACTCAGGGCACAGAAAACACACATTCTTTTTGCGCCGGCACAAAAAACGCGGCGGGCATTCCGCCCGCCGCCGTCGTTTGCGGTGTGTTACAGCCAGCGCTTGTATTTGGCCAGCAGGATGGCCCCCAGGGTGGCCAGGCCCGCCACCCCCAGCACGATCCAGAAGCCGAAGGGGCTGCCCTCGAAGGGCACCGGCACGTTCATGCCCCACAGGCTCGACACGATGGTGGGCACCGTGAGGATGATGGTGACCGAGGCCAGCAGCTTCATGACGATGTTCAGGTTGTTGGAGATCACCGAGGCGAAGGCGTCCATGGTGCCGGACAGAATGTCCCGGTAGATGCCGCTCATCTCCATGGCCTGCTTGTTCTCCACGATGACGTCCTCCAGAAGGTCGGTGTCCTCGGGGAAGTCCTTGACGAAGTCCATCCGCAGCAGCTTTTCCAGCACCAGCTCGTTGCTCTTGAGGGAGGTGGAGAAGTAGACCAGGCTCTTTTCCAGGCCCAGCATCTGAATGAGTTCCTTGTTCTTCATGCTGATGTGCAGCTCGTTCTCCACCCGGGTGCTGGCCTTGTCCACCTGGCGCAGGTAGAACAAAAACAGGCTGGCGTTTCGGTAGAGCATCTGCAGCGCCAGGCGCTTGAACTTTTTGGTGCTGCAGCCCTTCACCAGCCCCTCCATGAAGGCGCGGGGCAGCGCCGTCTCCCGCAGGCAGACGGTGATGACGTTCTGGGGGGTGAGCACGATGCCGAAGGGGATGGTGGAGTAGACAAAGGTGTGGCCCTCGGTCTGCACCAGGGGGGTGTCCACCAGGATCATGGTGCTGGTGACCTCGCCCTCGTCCTCCACCTCGATGCGGCTTCGCTCCTCTTCGTCGAGGGCGGCCCGCACCAGGTCGGGGTCCACATGGAGCTGGGCGCACACCCGCCCGATCTCCTTTTCGTTGGGGTCGCACAGGTGGATCCATGCGCCGGGGCAGATCTGATCCTGCTCCAGCATGCGGCCGCCGTCGCTGAGGTAAATGGTAATCATACTTTACACCTGCTTTCTTGGAAAGCGGCGCAGCGGGGCCCGCCCCGCGCAGGTGTCAGCCCACGGGGAAACAAAAGGCAGCAGCGCCGCGTATGGGAAACTTGCACGTTCGACTGCCGGGGTCGCCGTCCATGCCTTTCATCTCCTTGTGAAAAAAATTCGGGGCGAATTCGCCCTTCCTAAGTGTATGCTTCGCGCCGGGGGTTTGTCAAGCGTGTTTGGGGAAAAAAGAGGCCAAAGGAATGTAAAAAAATATCCCCCGCCCGGCGCGGCGCCGGGCGGGGGACGATGCCTGTATCCTGTTTGCGGGTTCAGCGGGCGTCAGCCCACCACATAGACGTTCACCTGCTGCACGCCGTTGAGCAGCGCCTCGTCGTAGCTCTCGTAAAAGAGGTCCACCAGGCAGCTGCCGCTCAGCAGCGCGCCGCCGGTGTCGGTGGCGATGGCGTAGCCGTAGACAAAGCGGCCGTCGGTGCTGGTGATATACAGCTTGGTGCCGTAGGGGATGAGGTTGGGGTTCACGGCCACAGTGCCGTACCCCAGGCCCAGCCCGGAGGCGCCCCGGCCCCGGCTGGCGGAATAGCCGGTGGCCCGGCCGGTGTAGACGGCGGTGTAGCTGGAGGGCACGCCGTTCACCACCTCGGGGCCGGACAGATCGCTCACCGGCGCGCCGGCCTTGTAGGCCTTGATGATGGTGTTCACCGGCTCCTCGGTCGTCACCACGCTCACGATCTGGCTGGACTCCACCTCGCCGTCCACCACCCGCTGGCGGTGGGTGATCTCGTTGGTGCCCTCCCTGCCCTCCTGCACCACGGTGGTGCGGCGGGTGTTGCGGAAGTAGAGGCTGGTGTAGACATATTCGGTCTCGAAGGGGATGCTCTCATAGGTCACGGTGTCCTGGTATTCCACCCGGTGCACCGTGATGGGTTCCTCCTCGCTGGCTGCCGCGTGGAGGCTGGGCTCGGTGTAGTCGTGTTCGCCCAGGGTGACGCCGCAGGCGTCCAGCGCTTCGGCCACCGTACCGCCCGCCAGCTTTGCCACATGCTCGACGCCGTCGGCGTAAACGGTGATGGGCACCGCACGCTGGATGCTCAGGCTGGCAAGATTGCCGTTGAAGGCGGTGAAATACACGCTGTCCTCCTCTTCGGCCACGATGCCGGAGAGTTGCATCAGCTCCTCGGGGTCCTCCACCCGGGTGAGCAGCATCCGGCTGGCGCCGTGAGAGTCGGACACATAGACAATGTTCAGGGTGGAAAAAAGCGCAAACAGGGTCAGTGACAGGCAGCACAGGGTCAGCAGGGAGACATAGAATTTGGCCGGGATGGCCAAAACCCGCCGCCGCAGATGTTCTGTGAATTTTGTCATAAACACTCCTAACGTTCCATGCTGTAGGGCATCCGCGCCGCAAAAAACACGGCGCTCACCGCGGCCGAAACATGGGGACGGCCGCGCCCTTCTGCGAAGTGCCCACCCCCGCCGGACTGCGGCGGGCACACCGGGCACTTGAGGCATTGTAACAAATGCCTGCCGCCGCGTCAAACTCACTCGGCGGGCCGTTTCAGTTCAAAAACGCCGTCTTTCGGCGTTTTTGAAAGAGCATCCATGTCATGCTCTCTATCTCGCCCTAAATCTTTGGATCACTTTTGTTTGCTTCGATTTTGTCCGGGATTTTTACCATTTTGTCATTTTTTGATCTTTCTCCCTATTGTGCTTTGTGCCCAAATAGTTCCGATTCCATATGTGCAACTTGCATGATTTTCCGGCTATTGGGGGGGAAGGCGCGGCCCGTGGGCCCACAGCCGAAACAGGCCCGCTTTTTCCCAAAAGCGAGCCTGTTTGTCAGCAAAGTTCGGGCAGCGGGCCCTCCCGGAACCCCTTTGTGGTGAAATACCAGCAACTCTCGAAACCGCAGCCCCGCAGCAGCGCCTCCGCCTGACGGTAGCCGGTGAGGAGGGAATCGGCGGAATGGCTGTCGCCGGTAAGGCACACCCGGCCGCCCAGCCGGCGCAGTTCCTTTAAAAGGAAGGCGTCGGGGTAGGGTTCGGTGCGCCAGCCCCGGGAGATGGCCCCGGTGTTCACCTCAAAGATCACCTCGGCGGCGGCCAGCGCCTCCAGCGCCTCCAGGGCATAGCCCCGCAGCGGGTGGGCCTGGGGCTGGAAAAAGCGGCCGTTCTCGTTGAACTTGGTCACCAGGTCAAAGTGCCCCACAATGGCGCAGCCGGTGCGCCCGGCCACCTGGGCCTCCAGGCGGTAGTACTCCCGCACCAGGTTTTCCACCCCGCCGCAGCGGCGGGCAAGGCGGGCGAACGCTTCCGGGCTCTCGTCCACCGACCAAAGCCGGCCGTCCAGCCGCAGGGCATGGACCGAGCCGATGAGGTAGTCGTATGTCCCATCGGGGGGCGGGCTGTAGAAATCCTGCTCCAGGCCCAGAAACACCTCCATGCGGCCGGCGTACCGCTGCCGCTGCTGTTCCACCGCGGCGCGGTAGGCGGGCAGGTCGGCGGGGCTCATGCACCAGTCCTCCCCCGCCAGCGGGGCATGGCCGGAAAAGCCCAGCCCCCCCAGGCCGGCGGCAAAGGCGGCGGCGGCCATCTCGGCGGGGGTGTTTTTGCCGTCGCAGAAGGTGGTGTGGGTGTGAAGGTTCTGGGGTTTCATGGGGTCATCTTCTCCTGCTTGACCTTGTGGTCGATGATGTGGCGGGAGGCCAGTTCCTGATACACATCCTCCACCGAGATGCCCATCTCCACCATCAGCACCATCACATGATACGCCAGGTCGGCGATCTCATAGATGGTCTCGGCCCGGTCGCCGCCCTTGCCGGCCACGATCACCTCGGTGCACTCCTCCCCCACTTTTTTCAGGATCTTGTCCATCCCCTTTTGGAAGAGGTAGGTGGTGTAGGAGCCTTCGGGCAGGTTTTCCTTGCGGCCCTCCAGCAGCTTGTAGAGGCCCTTCACCGTGAAGGGCTCCCCCGCCTCGCCGATGAACACCGGCTCAAAGAAACAGCTGTCGGCGCCGGTGTGGCAGGCGGGGCCGTCCTTATCCACCGCCACCACCAGGGCGTCCCGGTCGCAGTCGGCGGTGATGGTGCGGATGTGCTGCACGTTGCCGGAGGTCTCGCCCTTGCGCCAGAGGCACTGCCGGGAGCGGGACCAGAAGCAGGTGCGCCCCTCCCGCATGCTGATGGCAAGGCTCTCCCGGTTCATGTAGGCCAGGGTGAGGACCCTGCCGTCCGACGCGTCGGTGACGACGGCGGGGATGAGGCCGTTTTGATCGAATTTCAGTTGGTCGATGGAAATCATCTGTGTTCTCCTTGTCTTGTCAGATCAGGCGCACGGGGATGCCCTCGGCGTCCAGCGCCCGCTTCAGTTCCGGGATGGGCACTTCGCCGAAGTGGAAGATGGAGGCGGCCAGGCCCGCGTCCACCTTGGGCAGGGTCTTGAAAAGGGTGACAAAGTCCCGGACGCAGCCGGCGCCCCCGGAAGCGATCACCGGCACGTCCACCGCGTCGCACACGGCGGCCAGCATCTCCAGATCGAAGCCCTGTTTGACCCCGTCGGTGTCGATGCTGTTGAGCACGATCTCCCCCGCGCCGTCCGCCACGCCCCGGCGCACCCAGTCCACCGCGTCCAGGCCGGTGTCCTCCCGGCCGCCCCTGGCAAACACATGGTAGCGCCCGTCCACCCGCTTGGCGTCCACGCTCAGCACCACGCACTGATCGCCGTAGCGGCGGGCGGCGGCGGCGATGAGGCCCGGGTCCCGGATGGCTCCGGAGTTGACGCTGACCTTGTCCGCGCCGCACTTGAGCACCCGGTCGAAGTCCTCCACCGTGTTGATGCCGCCCCCCACCGTGAGGGGGATGAAGACGGTGGCCGCCACCCTGGTGAGCACGTCGGTGAAGAGGGCGCGGCCCTCGGCGGAGGCGGTGATGTCGTAGAAGACCAGTTCGTCCGCGCCGCAGGAACTGTAATAGGCCGCCAGTTCCACCGGGTCGTTCACATCCGCCAGCCCCTGAAAATTGACCCCCTTGACCACCCGGCCGTTCTTCACGTCCAGGCAGGGGATGATGCGCTTTGCGATCACAGCGTGTTCACCTCCCGGATGGCGGCGGCCAGGTCCACCTTTCCGGCGTACCAGGCCTTTCCCACGATGGCCCCGTAGAGGCCCGTTTCTGCGAGTTTTTTCAGGTCCGCGTTGGAGGCGACGCCCCCCGACGCGATGAGGCGGCAGCCCACCGCATTTTGCAGCGCCGCCAGCTTTGGAAAGGGCGGGCCGGAGAGGGTGCCGTCGGTGTCGATGTCGGTGAAGATGAGGGTGGCGGCGCCCATGGCCTCCATCTGGCGGGCGAAATCCAGCCAGTCGCGGCCGCTGTCGGCTTCCCAGCCGGCGGTGCGCACGCTGCCGTCGCGCACATCCAGCCCCACGGCGATGCGCTCAGGGCCAAAGCGCTCCACCGCCCGGCGCACCAGTTCCGGGTCGGCCACGGCGGCGGAGCCGATCACCGCCCGCCGCACGCCCAGGGCGAACACCGCCTCCAGGTCCTCCAGGCTGCGGATGCCGCCCCCCAGCTGCACCGAGAGGCCGGTGGCGGCCACGGCGGCCACGATACCGCCGTTTTGCCGCGCGCCGCTGCGGGCGCCGTCCAGGTCCACCATGTGCACCCATTCGGCCCCGGCGGCGGCAAAGGCCCGGGCGGTGGCCACCGCGTCGTCGGCCACCTGGCTGGCGGTGTCGAACGCGCCCTTCACCAGGCGCACCACCCGGCCGTCCTTGAGATCAATGGCGGGAAAAACGATCATCTGGCCGCCTCCGTTTCACAAAAGGCCCGCAGGATGGCAAGGCCCACGCTGCCGCTTTTTTCCGGGTGGAACTGCACCCCCAGCACGTTGTCCCGGCCCACCGCCGCGGTGAGGGGCGCGCCGTACTCCGCCCTTGCCAGCACGAACGCCTCCGGGCTGTCGGCCCAGTAGGAGTGGACGAAATAGACCCGCTCGCCTTCCCTCGTGTTTTTGAACAGGCCGCAGGCCCGACCCGCGCCGGTGAGCTCCAGGGCGTTCCAGCCGATGTGGGGCACCTTGAGCCCCGCCGGGATGACGTCCCGGATGGGCCGCACCGCGCCCGGGATGAGCCCCAGGCCTTTGTGCTCGCCGTACTCAAAACTTTTTTCCAGCAAAAGCTGCATCCCCAGGCAGATGCCCAGCAGGGGCTTGCCCGCCTCGGCATGGGCCAGCACCGCCTTGTCCAGCCCGCTTTGGCGCAGCGCCGCGGCGGCGTCGCCAAAGGCGCCCACCCCCGGCAGCACCAGCCGATCGGCCTTTGCCAGCGTTTCCGCGTCGCCGGTGACCTGCGCCTGCCGGCCGATGGCCGCGAAGGAGGAGCGTAGGGAGAAGAGGTTGCCCACCCCGTAGTCCACGATGGCGACCATCACAAGACCCCCTTGGTGGAGGGGATCTCCCCGGCGGCGGCGGGGTCGATGGCCACGGCGGCCCGCAGGCTGCGGGCCAGGCTTTTGAACACCGCCTCGATGATGTGGTGGCTGTTCACCCCGCTGAGCTGGCGCACATGGAGGGTGAAGTTGGCCCGCCGGGTGAGGGTGAGCAAGAACTCCTCCACCAGCTGCGTGTCGAAGGTGCCCACCTTCTCGGTGCGCAGGTCCAGTTCGCAGCACAGCAGGCTGCGGCCGGACAGGTCGATCGCGGTGAGCACCAGCGCCTCGTCCATGGGCAGCAGGGTGCTGCCGTAGCGGGTGACGCCCCGCAGATCGCCCAGGGCGGCGCCCAGCGCGTCGCCCAGGCAGATGGCCACGTCCTCCACGGTGTGATGGTCGTCCACCCAGGTGTCGCCCTTGGCCTCCACCGCCAGGTCAAAGCGGCTGTGCCGGGCGAACAGTTCCAGCATGTGATCCAGGAAGCCGCAGCCGGTGGCCACCTGGCTCTTGCCGGTGCCGTCGATGTTCAGGGAGAGGCGGATGTCCGTCTCGGTGGTGGTGCGTTGGATCTCAGCGGTGCGCATGATCTATCTCTCCTCTCGTGAAGCGTCCACGGCGGCCAGGAAGGTCTCCATCTCCTCCGGCGAGCCGATGGTGACGCGGATGTAATCCTTCAGCCTCGGCGTGTTCCAGTAGCGCACGAGCACGCCCCGCGCCCTCAGTTTCTGATACAGCTGCTCGCCGCTCATCTCCGGGCAGGCGGTGAACAGGAAGTTGGTCAGCGACGGCAGAGTGGAAAAGCCGCGCTTTGCCAGCTGCTCCGCCGTGCGGTCCCGCGTTTGGGCGATGCGGCGGCAGTTTTCCATGTAGTAATCGTCGCTGTCCAGCGTGGCCAGGGCGGCGGCCATGGTCAGCCGGTTGATGTTGTAGGGGTTGGTGGAGCAGCGGATCTTTTCCAGGTCGCCGATGAGGCCGGCGCTGCCGATGGCAAAGCCCAGCCGCCCGCCCGCCATCGAGCGGGACTTGGAAAAGGTCATCGAGACCAGCAGGTTGTCGTACTTGGACACCAGCGGCACGCAGCTCTCGGCGCCGAAATCCGCATAGGCCTCGTCCACGAGCACCACATGGTCGGGGTCGTTTTGCAAAATGCGCTCCACCTGCGCCGGGCGGATGGCACGGCCGGTGGGGGCGTTGGGGTTGGCGAAGACGATGGGGCAGCCCAGCCCGAAGTAGTCCTCCGGCCGCAGGGAGAAGTCCTCCGCCAGCGGCACCTCCCGCAAAGGCACACCGTACAGGGCGGCCAGCACGGGGTAAAAGCCGTAGCTGATGTCGGGGCAGGCCACGCCGCTTTCGGCGTCGCAGAAGGCCATGAAGGCGAAGTTCAGCACCTCGTCGGAGCCGTTGGCCACCAGAACGTTCTCCGGCCCCACGCCGTACCGCGCGGCCAGCTTCTCCCGTAAAAGGCGGCAGTCGGGGTCCGGGTAGAGGTTGAGCCGCCGCACCTCGGCGGCGCTCACCGCGGCCAGCACCGCCGGCGCGGGCGGATAGGGGGACTCGTTGGTGTTCAGCTTCACATACCGCATCTCCCGGGGCTGTTCGCCGGGGACGTAGGGCCGCAGGGCCGCAAAGCGGGGGTTCATAAATCTGCTCATGGGTTCATTCTCCCTCTGTTTCTTTCTCGAACCGGCTCAGCACACTGCGGGCGTGGGCCTCCAGCCCCTCCTGCCGGGCGAAGCGGGCCACCTTGCCGCTCACCTTCGCCAGCGCGCCGGCGGTGTAGTAGGTGAACTGGGTGCGCTTGACAAAATCGTCCACCGACAGCGGGCTCATGAAGCGGGCGGTGCCCATGGTGGGCAGGGTGTGGTTGGGCCCGGCGAAGTAGTCGCCCAGGGCCTCGGGGCAGTTGCGGCCCAGGAACACCGACCCGGCGTTGCGCACCGCGTCCAGATAGGCGAAGGGGTCGTCCACACACAGTTCCAGGTGCTCGGGGGCGATCTCGTTGGCCACCTCGATGGCCGCCCGCAGGTCGCGGGTGAGGATGATCTTGCCGTTCGTGTCGATGGAGGCGCGGGCGATCTCCTCCCGGGGCAGCAGGGGGATCTGGCGCTCCAGCTCCGCCTGCACCGCCCTGGCCAGGGCTTCGCTGTCGGTCACCAGCACGGCGGCGGCCCGCTTGTCGTGCTCGGCCTGGCTGAGCAGGTCGGCGGCCACCTGGCGCGCGTCGGAGGCGCCGTCCGCCACCACCAGGATCTCGCTGGGGCCGGCGATCATGTCGATGGCCACCCGCCCGAACACCTGGCGCTTGGCCTCGGCCACATAGGCGTTGCCCGGGCCCACGATCTTGTCCACCTTCGGCACCGTCTCGGTGCCATACGCCAGGGCCGCCACCGCCTGCGCCCCGCCGGTGCGGAACACCCGGTCCACCCCGGCGATGCGGGCGGCGGCCAGGATGATGGGCGAGATGTCGCCGCCGGTGGGAGGCGAGACCATCACGATCTGGCGGCAGCCGGCGATTTTTGCGGGGATGCAGTTCATTAGCACGCTGGAGGGGTAGGCCGCGGTGCCGCCGGGCACATAGAGGCCCACCTTCTCGATGGGCATCACCTTCTGGCCCAGCACCACGCCCTCCTCCTCGCTGACCACAAAGCTGTTGGTCAGCTGGCGGCGGTGGAAGGCGGCGATGCGCTGTGCCGCTTCCCGCAAGAGATCGGCCAGGCCCGGTTCCAGGCCCGCCACCGCCGCGTCCAGTTCCGCTTCGGTGACCTCCAGGGCCGTGAGCTTCGCGCCGTCGAACCGCTCGGCGTAGCGCAGCAGCGCCGCGTCGCCCTCCGCCTTCACCGTGTCGATGATGTCCCGCACCGTGCCGGCCACGTCGGCCGCGTCGTCGGTGCGGGCGAAGATCTCCTCCGGGCGCAGCCGGTCGAAATCGTACAGTTTGATCATGCCTGGTTCTCCTTCCTGTTTGCGGCGGCCTGTTCCGCCAGCAGCCGCGCCATGCGCCGGATGGCGTCGTTTTTGAACTTCCAGCTCACCTTGTTGGCGATGAGGCGGGCGCTCACCGGCACGATCTCCGCCTTGACCTCCAGGCCGTTCTCCGCCAGGGTACGGCCGGTCTCCACGATGTCCACGATCACGTCGGAGAGGCCCAGCAGCGGGGCCAGCTCGATGGAGCCGTTGAGTTTGATGATGTCGATGTCCCGGCTGAGGGAGGAATAGTAGTCCCGGGCGATGCGGGGAAATTTGGTGGCCACCCGCAGGGTGCGGCTGCCGTCGTCCCGGAAGTCGGCCCTGGCGGCTACGCACATCCGGCATTTCCCCACATCCAGGTCCGCCAGTTCGTAGACGTCGGGCCGGTATTCCAGCAGGATATCCTTGCCCGCCACCCCCACGTCGGCGGCTCCCCGCTCCACATAGATGGACACGTCCGAGGGCTTGACCCAGAAATAGCGCACCCCGGCGTCGGGGTTTTCAAACACCAGTTTGCGGTTGGCCTCCTCAATGGCGGGGCAGGCGTAGCCCGCCGCCTTGAAGCTGCGGTAGACCGTTTCGCCCAGCCGCCCCTTGGGCAGCGCGATGTTCACCATGGTCATCCCTGGCCGCCTCCTTCCCGCAGGTCCAGCAGCCGCCCGAAGCCCAGGTCCGGCGGGGCGGCCCGTTCCACCCGGACGGTGTTGCCCGCCGCCACCAGGGCGTCGGCCTCGGCGGCCACCCGGCCGGCGCTCACCGAGTCGTCGTAGAGCACCAGCACGTCCACCTCTCCCGGCGGGGCGGCGGCGAAGCGCTCCAGCTGGTCCAGATAGACGGCGAAGCCGATGGCCCCGCCCTCCCGGCCCATCCGGTGCAGCAGGTGGTCGTAGCGCCCGCCCGCCAGCACGCCGGCGGCCAGGCCCGGCACAAAGCCCCGGAAGATGACCCCGCTGTAATAATTCATGTCGTTGGCGATGGAGAAGTCCAGCCGCAGGTTCTCCGAAAGGCCCCGCTGTTCCATCAGCGCGCAGAGCTGCTCCAGTTCCCGCAGGGCCGTGCGCATCCGCTCGTTTTTCACCAGCGGCCGCAGTTCCTTCAGCGCCGGGGCGGGCCGGTCGTAGAGCAGCGCCAGGCGGCACAGGCTCTCCGCCGTCTCCCGGGGCAGCGCCCCCCCGGCCGCCAGCTGCCGCAGGGCGGGGACGTTCTTGGCCCCCATGGCCGCCAGCGCCTGCCGCCGTGCCTGTTCGTCCAGCGGCTGCTCCTCCAGCAGCCCGGTCACGATGCCCTGGTGGCTCACATCCAAAAGGTACTCGCCGCTGATGAGGGCCAGGCTTTTGGCCGCCAGCATCAGCACCTCGCCCTCGGCCACCCCGTCCAGCCGGCCGATGCACTCCAGCCCCGTCTGGGGGATCTCCCGGTAGCTGCGGTCGGTGGCGGAGGGCCGGTAGACGTTTTCGTTGTAATACACCTTCTGCAGCCCCGGGCCGCCCCGCCCGTTTTTCAGGATGGAGAGGGTCACGTCCGGCTTGAGGGCCATCAGCTTGCCGTCCAGGTCGGTGAAGGTGAGGATGTTCTCGCTGATGAGAAAGCTCTTGTTGCGCACATACAGGTCGTACTCCTCGAACTTGCTCATCTTGTAGGGCCGGTAGCCGTAGCTGCGGTAGAGCCGGCGCAGCCGGAAGGCTGTCTCCTCGTTTTTCAGCAAAAGACCGTTGTCCATTCCGGGCCTCCCCCTCTCCCCCGCCGACAGCGCGCGGCGGGAGCACTCATCGCTTTAGCATGGTAACATAATAAAGCAATGAGCCGGGAATGTCAAGTCCTTTCCGCGCGGCAAAGGCAAAAAGTCCCGCCCGCTCTTGGCAAAGAAAAAACCGGCGGGCCGAGGCCCAAAGGCCCGGCCCGCCGGTTTTTGTTGATCGTTCCCCCGCCCGCGGCCGCGGGCGGGGGGGGGGGAAATGCCGCAGAAGATTCACGCGAGCCGGACCGCCCGCCGGGCGAACAGGCATTCCGCCAGCCGCTCCCGGGGGGAGGAGCCGTCCGGCAGGGCGTCGGGCAGGGTGAACTCCACCATGCCTCCGCCCGCCGCGGAGGGCACCGCGCCGTACGCCTCGTACCATTCCCGGGCCGCCGCCGCCAGGCAGGGGCCGTCCCCGCCCAGAGGCAGCCGCTCAAAGACCTCCCAGGGGGCGGCGGCGGGCACCTTCACCAGCAGCATCGGGCGGGTGCGCGCCCCGTCGGCGTCCCAGAGGGACGCAAAGGTCTGCCCTGCCTCCCCCTGCGGCCGCGCGCCGGGGGCCGGGAGCCGGCGCAGGTCGTCCCAAACGCCGTCCTCCACCGCCAGCAGGAGCGGGATGTATCCGTCGCGGATGGCCTGCCGCCGGCCATAGCCGAAGGCGGCGAGCAGCGGGTCGGGGTCCTCCATGGCGGGGAAGTACAGGCAGGGGAAGCCCATCCGCTCCATGAGGGCCAGCGCCTCGCCGGAGGGATCCGTCCGGGGGTCGCCCTGTTTCTGCCAGCAGGCGAAGCGGCGGTCCATCACCCCCTTGATCCCCTGATAATACGCCTCGTCGAAGGGCACGAAGAGATAGGCCTCGTCCTGGAACTCGTCGGACTGGTACCGCCGCGGCCCGAAGTATCCCAGCGACCAGTCGTCCACATCGCTGGGGAAGGAGGGCGCCTCCCCCTCGCCGTAATAGTAGGCGGCGAAGGCCATCCCCTCCTCGTTGAAAAGGCCGGACCACAGCCGCCCGCCCAGGGCGTCCCGCACGAAGAGGCGCAGGTCGGCGCCCTCGCTGCCCTGCCGCAGCACCTCGGCCAGGGCGGCGTGCTCCTGCAGGAACGCCTCGCCCATGAGGCCGCGCTCCAGGCACCACCGGAGGTAGAGGGCCATGTGGGCGTAGGCGGCGAGTTTCTCCACCGGCAGCTGCTTTTCGCGGATGCACCGCAGGTGCCACTCGGCGTCGTCCATCAGGAAATCCTTTTCCGCCGCCTCGTCCAGCGCGGCGCAGGGCCGGTCCGGCCGGACCACGAAGCTGACGCCGCCCATATGGTCCAGCAGCGCCTCCGCGCCATTCTGCTGCTTATACTCCATCTCCGCCCGGTAGAGGGGGATGATCTGGTAAAAATTGATCTCTTCGCCGCCGGGCAGCGGGCAGACCTCCCCGCCGGGCAGCGCCCCCTGCAGCCCCACCAGCATCGTGGCGCACAGGTCGGTGTTGCCGGCAAAGGGCTCCTGGTTGTCCACCGTGTGCCCCCAGCCCAGCCAGGTGTCGCAGGCGCCGGGCAGCCGCGCCAGGCTCTTGAGCAGCCGCAGCGGCCAATACCAGCGCTCGTCCTTCAGCGACTCCTCGTCCAGCTTCCAGTCTGGCGGCAGGGCGATGGCCAGTTCCGCCCGCTCCAGCCGGTGTTCCGCCAGTTCCGCCGGCACGTTCATCCGCCGCGCGCCCATGCCCATGGTGACCAGGGTGTAATAGTCCCGGTCGCCGTCGGGGGGCACCACGCACAGGTCCACATGGATGTCCGGCGAGACCAGTTCGTGCAGCACCTGCTCAAAGGGGCCGATGTGCATCCGGATGTGCTCCTCCAGCAGCTCCATCTGCCGGCTGGTGTACACCCATTTCGGCTCGGTCTCCTCGGGCTGTTCTTCCTCCTCCGGGGCCCGCCGTTCCAGCCACTCGCAGGGGCCGGGCGCCCCCTCCTCGTCCAGCGTCGTCTGGAAGCGGCCGCTGACGCGGCCCCTGGCCCGGTACACCAGCCGGACGCTGTAATCCAGACCCAGCAGCACCGCGTCCAGCCGGCCGGGCGCGCCGTCGGGGTCGGCGGCGGTCAGCCAGCAGCCGCTGTCCAGCCGGTCCCGCTGGGCGGCGAGCCAGGCGGAGTCCAGCTTGGACAGGCCCGCCTCGTTCATCAGGAACACCACCTCCACCTGCCGGTCCCCCACCTGCCGGTGAAAGGCGCAGTAGGGCGCGTTGGGGACGTAGTCCGCCGGGTCGGGTTGGAACAGGGCGCGGAAGTTGGCCAGTCCCGCCTCGTTGAGGGTGATGCAGGAGATGGCCCGCTGCTTGTCGTCGGCGTCCCTGTCCAGCCCCGCCTGCAGCTGCCGGTCGCACTGGGGGTCGATCCAGTGGTATTCCATCTGCTCCAGGCTGGCGCCCTCCCCGATCTCCCGGCGCAGGGTGAGGAACTCATAGTCCTCCGGCACCAGCGCCAGGCCCCGCTCCACTGCGGCCAGCGCGCCCTCCCGGTCGCCGAAGTGGCTGCGCAGCTTGGCCGTCAGCAGCCAGGCCCAGGGATAGTCCGGCTGCTCGGCGGTGCCTTGTTCCGCATAGCGCAGGGCCTCCTCCAGCCGGCCGCAGTACATCAGGGCGGCGGCGTACCGGTAGTACCAGGTGCCGCAGCCTTTGGCGGCGGGCTCGGAGGCGGGCATCCACATGGCCGCCCGGTAGTAATATTCATATTCGTCCACGTTCAGGCAGGCGTAGGCGTACCACAGGGCGATCTGCAGATCCCGCCGGGCCTGCCGCTCGGTGAAGCGGCCCTCCTTCTCCCCCTTTTCCATGAAGTCGGTGAGGTATTGCAGCACCTGATAAAAATAGCCGCTGCTGCCCTCCAGCCAGCCCTCCATGGTCTTGATGTCCTCGGGGGAGAGCAGCGAGCCGGTCTCGGGATGCACCGGCACCTCCGCTTCCTCCTGGGCGTTCCACAGGCGCACGGTGCCCACGTCCCGCCGGAAGGAGTGGAAGGACGCCCAGTCCAGACCCGAGGCGGCGAAGAAATCCGCCGCGGCGTCCAGCACGGCGGGCAGGTCCCAGGCGATGAGGTCCAGATACCCGCAGAAAAGCCCGGTGGCCCCGCCCAGCAGGGTGAGCGCCACGTCGCCGGCTTTCTCCGCCAGCGCCCGCTCCAGCGCGTCCCGCAGCGCGAAGGCCCTGCCGCCCCGCTCCTCGGGGGAAAAGCCGTCCAGCGGCCAGCACAAAAAGCCCGCCGCCGCGCCGTCGCCGTGGAGCAGGTCCACCGCGGCGCTCTCGCCCTGCAGATACTGGCGCACCAGCGGCGCGCAGCGGGTGGAACCGGCGACCACGTCCAGCCGCCAGTCGGCGTCCGGGTCCTCGTTGGGCTCCATCCGGTAGGAGGCGTAGCAGTTCTCCAGGCAGACCGCCGGGTCGAGGGAGAGGTCGAACCCCATCTCCTCCAGCGCGGCGGGCAGCTCCCCCAGCGGCACGCTGTCCTCCAGCGGGCCGTCCGCCACCGCGCAGGCGGCCACCGTCCGCATCCTGGGCAGCTCCCCCAGCGTCATGTCCAGCAGGTCCGCCAGCGGCCCCGCCGCCCGGTCCCGGTCCACATCGGCCAGCGCCGGGCAGTAGAGGGACAGCGTCACCATCCGCTCGTCCCGCCGGCACACCTGCACCCGGGCGTCCCCGCAGTCCAGCCGCTGCCCGTCCAGCAGCACCACCGGCTCGCCGCCGGGCTGCGCGCCCACCAGCACGTCCCAGTGCTCCGCCAGCGCGGCGGGGGCAAGGCGGGCAAAATACGCCAGCTCGAACAGCCGCGCCCAGTTCCCCTGGGGAGAGAGCACCAGCCGATACCGCTGCCCGCTGCGGACGAAGGCGAAGGCCACGTCGTTGAAGGCGCGGTGCAGCGCGGCGGCGCAGAGGTCGAACAGCTTCACGACGGCCTCCGCCTCGCACAGGTCCATCAGGCGGCGCAGTTCCGCCTCCTGCCGGGCGAAGGCGGCCCAGGCATCCCCCGCCCGGCGGCGGAAGGTGCGCTCAAAGCGGGGCAGCGTCAGCCGGCGGCGGCAGTCCTCGATCAGTTCCCGGATCTCCTTTTGGGTGTTGCGGTCCGGCGCGTCGCCCGGATGGAGTTCCAGCGCCCGCTCCAGATACCCCAGCGCCTCGCCCTCCCGGTCCAGGTAATAGCAGGCGTACCCCATGCGGAAGTTCCAGCTGTACGGGTCGGGGCAGTCCTGCTCATGGGGCAGCATCAGCGCGACGGCCCGCCGCAGCAGCTCCCTGCCCTCCGGCTCGTCGGGCTGGGCCAGGTTGTTGTAGGCCCGGGCCAGCTCCATGTCGGTGGCGGCGGTGCGCTGCGCCTCGGGCAGGGCTTCCAGCGCCCGGGCGATCTTTTCGTGTTCTCCTTCTTCGTGCCACAGGCGGCACTGTTCCAGCAGTTCCATGGGGCGGTCCTCCTTTTTGTGCGCGGGGGCGGGTGTGTTCATTACCCCGATTATACCGGAAGCGGCGGCAAAACACAATGCGGCGAAAAGGCGGCGATCCCCCCGGATGCGGCGCGGGGCCGCCTCCGGGGGGATCGTGTCATGGTTCGCTGTCCTTTTGTATGGGGGCCGCCTTCAGCAGTTGGGCAGCTCCGCGTTGGACAGGCAGTTCACCGGCGTGCGGCCGGGGATCAGCCGGGTCCCATCGGAATAGCCCTCCTCCGAGTCCTTCAGCTCCCGGATCAGCAGGCCCCGCAGATAGGCGATCCGCTCCTGCTTGTCCGGGTCATGGATCGCGTTGTGCGTCTCGTCGGGGTCGTTCACCAGGTCAAAATACTGCTCCTCGTTGCGCTCGTTCAGCCAGATGAACTTGTCGGTTCTGGTCACGATGAACTGGCTGGACCAGTGATTGAAGGTGAAGGTGTGCTCCCCGTGCAGGTATTCCCGTTCCACCGGGCGCAGCATACTGCGGCCGTCCAGATGGGCGGGGATCTCCGCCCCGGCCAGTTCCAGCAGGGTGGGCATCACGTCGCGCAGCTCCACCAGGGAGTCGTCCGTCCGGCCCCGGGGCCCGACGTACCGCTCCGGCCCGCTGAGGAACATGGGGATGCGGGCGCTGCCGTTGTAGGGCAGCGCCTTGCGGCACCAGCCGTGGTCCGACAGCATCTCCCCGTGGTCGGAGGTGAACAGGATGACGGTGTTGTCCATCAGCCTGTGCTCGATGAGGGCCTGTATGATGCGGCCGATCTGATGGTCCACATGGGTGATGCAGGCGTAGTAGCCGATCTGCTGCTGGCGGATCAGCTCAGGGTCTTTGGGGCCGGTGCAGGAGTTGAAGACCATCCCCCGCTTTTCCAGCATCTCGTTGTCGTCCCAGTCGCCCCGCACCGGCGGGCGCAGCGGCTTGTCCTTGTACAGGTCAAAATAGCACTGGGGCGCGTCGTAGGGCGCGTGGGGCCGCACGAAGCTGGCCATCAGGAAGAAGGGCTGACGGGGGTCGCGGCGGCGCAGAAAATCGATGCTGCGGCTGGCCACCCAGTTGGTAGGATGGTATTTTTCCTCGTAGGGCCAGGGCCGGGCGGTCCAGCCGTTGCAGTCCATGCCGGTGTCGGTCACGTCCGCGTCCGCCCCCAGCTCGTTTTTCAGCCAGTGGAAGTAGTCGTCCGCCACCAGCTGATTCTCGCCGTGCGCCACGTCGGGATAGCGGTATTCGTGCAGGTAGCCGTCGTGCAGCTCCACATTATGAAATCCCAGATAGTTGCGCAGCGGGTGCACGTGCATCTTGCCTACGCACTGGGTGTAGTACCCGGCCCGGCTCAGCTCTCCGGCCATGGTGCACCCGTAATTCCAGTCCACCCGGTCCTGATAGCCCACCTTGCCGGTGTGGCGCTGGCTCAGCCCCGTGTGGAGGATGGCCCGGGCGGGCACGCAGGTGGGGCAGGCGGACCAGGCGTTGGGGAAATAGACGCCGTCGGCGGCCAGCGAGTCCAGATACGGCGTTTTCACGTCGGGATGGCCGGCATAGCCCAGGCAGTCTCCCCGCTGCTCGTCGGTCATGATCAAAATGATGTTGGGACGATCTGTCACCATGTTCACACCCTTTCCGAAAAGGGCGGCGCAGTGCCTCTGCGCCGCGAAGAAAAGGCGGCCGCCGCCGGGGCGTCCCCGAGGGAGGCCGCCTTGATCCGCGATCCGCTCAGCGCCGATCAGATCTCATACCACTTGATCTCGTTGGGGGCCATGTCCAGCTCAAAGCTGGAGCCGTCGCCCTTGTACACCGTGGTATGCTGGGGCTCATAGGTATTGTTCACCACACAGTACTTGCCGTTCTTCACATAGGCGTGCACCTCCACGTTGAAGTTGGAGGAGAACCATTTGTGCAGGTCGGCCTCGTCGTGGGCGCTCCACAGGATAGAGCGGTACAGCATCCGGCTGTTTTCAAAGGTGTAGGGCAGGCCGCTGATGTACACCGTGCGGCCGGCGCCGAACTCGTTCACCGCCATCTGCACTTCTTTGTTTCGCTGCACCAGGATCTCGGCGCCCTCCAGCGCGTAGATACTCTTTTTTCCCTCGCCGAAATCCACCTCGCCGGCGGCGTCGGCCAGGATGAAATGATCCCGGTGCTCGTCCCAGTTGTACTTGTCGTAGTTCAGGGTGAAGCCGGTCTCCTTCTCCACGCCCATGGCGGTGGCCAGCTGCAGGTAGTGGCCCTGGTACTGGTGGCCCGCGGGCTCACCCACGCCGATGAAGCCGCCGCCGTTGTGGATGAACTTCTTCACCGCAGACGCGATCTCGGGGTCTTCCCACACGGCGCCGCCGGTGTGGGCGGTGTCGCCGTCGCCCACGTTGATGAGCACGTCGATGCTCTCCAGCAGCTTCGGGTCGGCCTTGATGTCGTCAAAGCTGATGAACTTCACGTCGAAGGGGGCGCCGGAGAGCGCCTCGATCACGCCGGCGTAGCTGTAATTCTGCTTTTGATACAGCGCGTGATGCACCATGTGGCAGCCCCAGCTGCGGCACTTGCCCCAGCTGTTCAGCACGGCCACCGTCTTGAAGCAGTAGGCGGTGGTGCCGCGGGCGTTCTCGTACAGCTCGCGGAACTCGTTGCAGACGCTCTCGATGTAGTCCACAAATTCGGGAAATTCCAGCGCCAGCTTCAGGTATCCGCCGTAGCCGATGCGGTCCACCGGCTTGCGCAGGATAGCCCGCCGCGCCGTGACCCAGTTCTCCTTGGCCTCCTTCACCGGGTCGCCGCCCTCGTGGAAGGTGTCCGGGAAGAAGTAGGGCAGAAAGCGCCCCTCGGTGTACTTCACGCCGGGGATGTCGCTGATGAGGCGCAGGGTGCTGCCGTTGCCCACGCTGCCCACCACCGCGTCCAGGCCGATGGAGGCGAACTCCGGCATGAAGGGCTCGGTGCCGATCCAGTGGTCGCCCAAAAACATCATGGCTTCCTTGCCGAGCTCGTGGGTGATGTCCACCATCTCCTTGGCCAGCTTTGCCACCTCACGGCGCTGGAAGGCCATGAAGTCCTTGAACTCCTTGCTGGGCACCCGGTACTGGTTGTTGTAGTAGCCCTGGTCGATGATGAACTCGGGGCGGAACTTGTAGCCCACCTCTTTCTCAAACTGCTCCAGGATGTAGGGGCTGACCGAGGCGGAGTAGCCGTACCAGTCCACATACTTCTCCCGCTTGAGCTCGTCGAACACCAGGGTGAACTGGTGGAAGAAGGTGGTGTAGCGGATGACGTTCACATAGGGGTGCTCGGCGATGAACTTGCGCAGCCGCTCCATGGTGAACTTGTGGGTCTTGGGCTGGCGCACGTCGAAGGTGATCTGGTGCTCGAAGTTCTGCCAGTTGTTCGTCACCGCGTTGTACATATGCACCGGGTCCCAGATCAGGTAGGCCAGGAAACTCACGGTGTAGTCGTGGAAGGGCGCGCAGCCGGTGATCTCCACGCAGCCGGAAGCCTCGTTGTAGCTCCAGCGCTCGGTGGGGACCACCTCCCCGCTGGTGCGGTCCACCACTTCCCACCAGCGCTTGATGTCGTCGCGGGTGTTCACCTGCATCAGCTCTTCGGAGATCCCCTTCATCAGAGGAATCGACAGAGCGTCGCCGGTGGCGGTGTAAAAGCCGCTCATGATGTAGCACTGCTGCACCTCGTCCGGATTCGCTTTGGCCCAGGCATTGTCCTTGCGGGTGGTGTAATAGGTGGAGTAGATCTTCGCCCCCACCTTGGTAAGCTCCTCGGGGAACTCGGTGCCGTCACAGTCGCGGATGGCGTCCGCCCCCCACCGGTTCAGAATGTCGATGGTCTGGGGCACAACATCCAGATTGGTGGGGATCGTTACCCGTCCGGTCAGTTTTTTCTCGCTCATATTTTTCCTCTTTTCCTGGTTCTTCCCAAAGGCGGTGCGGCGCCCGGGCCCCGCCGGAACAGGCGGGGCCCGGTTTGCCGGCCCTTTGTTATTTGTAGCGTCTGTTGTACAGATACAACAGCACAAGGATGCCCGCCAGGCCCACCAGCTGCACCCCCAGGCCCATCAGGCCCTGGCTCATATCCGCCATGAAGCCCATGGAATGCCCGGTGATGACCAGCGCCAGGCACGCCAGCGCCGCGAGCGCGGCCAGAATGTTCCGGATGATCTTTTTCGTGTATTCATTCATGGCTTTTTCCCCCTTAGCCCTTCAGGCCGCCCAGGGTCATGCCCTGGGTGAGCTTCTTCTGCACGCACATATACAGGATCAGCGTGGGGATCATGACCAGCACCAGGCCGGCGTACATCTGGCCATACTCCGCTTTCGCGTTCTGAGCCTTCATCAGGTTCAGCAGGCCCACGGGCAGCGTGCGCGCGCCGTTGGGATCGGTGAGCATGGTCATGGAGATGATGTACTCGTTCCAGTAGGCCAAAAACTCGAACAGGATGACCGTGATGATGCTCGGCTTTGCCATGGGCAGGATGATGCGCACCATGGTGGTGAAATAGCCCGCGCCGTCCACATAGGCGGCTTCCTCATAGTCTTTGGGCAGGGTAGCCAGATAGCTGCTCAGCAGATAGATGGTGAAGGGCAGCGTGGTGGAAGCCAGGACCAACGACACCACAAAGGGATTGTTCAAAAAGAAGGATTTGCCGAAGGTCGCGTTCAGCCACCGGTCGCCGGCAACGAACATCAGGAAGATGGGGACCACGATGTAGTTCACGTTGATGAACAGGCCGCCCATGAAGCCGCTGCGGATGGCCTTGCGGCCCACGAAATTGTAGCGGCTCAGCACGTAGGCCGCCGGCAGGGCGACCAGCAGCAGGATGGCCAGCGACATGGCGGTGATGAACACCGACGTCATGAAATACTCGCCCATCCGCGCCTTGGTCCAGGCGTCCACAAAGTTTTGCA
The DNA here is from genome assembly GCF_944382735.1 of Candidatus Allofournierella merdavium. Classification (NCBI taxonomy): domain Bacteria; kingdom Bacillati; phylum Bacillota; class Clostridia; order Eubacteriales; family Oscillospiraceae; genus Allofournierella; species Candidatus Allofournierella merdavium. Next base: position 36,719 of record NZ_CALWND010000013.1, read on the forward strand.
GGTAGATGCCCTGGGGCAGGCTGAAGAGGTTGCCGTAAAATTCGCTGTTCTGCTTGACAGACGCCATGAATACCCACGCCACGGGAACGATGATGGTGATTGCCAGCGCGATCAGCACGATATAGATCACAGCCTTGACGAGCGCTTCGCCCGTCTGGCTGGCCGCTTTTTTGTTTGTGTTCATTCGCCCACACGCTTCCTTTCTGATCAGAACTCCAGAGGCTCACGTTCCGTCACCTTGTTCACGATGGCAGCCAGCGCGAAGGAGAAGGTGAACACCACAACGCCGATGGCCATGCCGTAGCCATAGGTGGAGTTGGTATAAGCCTGCTTGTACATATAGCTCAGGAAGACCTCGGTGGCGCCGTCCGGGCCGCCGTTGGTCATGGCCTTCACGAACAGGAAACTCATGTTGATGTTCGAGATGATGAAGAAGGTCAGGGTGGTGCGGATGTTGGTCCAGATCAGGGGCAGGGTGATGCTGAAGAACTGTTTGATCCGGGAGGCGCCCTCCAGGTTCGCGCTCTCGTACAGGCTTTCGGAGATGGAGGACATACTGGCCATATACATGACCATGTAGTAGCCGATGGCCTGCCACACCATCGCGATGGCCAGGCTGTAGATCACGATCTTTTGGTCGCCCATCCAGTAGATCGGCTCCTTGTCGCCGCGGAAGATGCTCAGGATGCTATTCAGCAGGCCGTTGTTGGCATCGTAGATGGCGCTGAAGATGGCGCTGATGACGACCACCGACAGGATGTTGGGCACATAGAAGACGATGCGGAAGAAATTCTGCCCTTTGAGTTTTTCGCGGGTCAGGATCGCGGCGAACGTGAGCGCGAAGATGATGGTGACAGCAGTGACCAGCACGATCAGCAGGATGCTGTTGCGGCACGAGCGCAGAAAGTTTTCATCCTGGAACAGGGTGACGAAGTTGTCAAAGCCGACAAATTCCTGATTGGGGGAATAGCCGCCCCAGCGGAACAGCGACATACGAAACACATTGAATGTGGGGATCACCAGAAAAATGAATGCCAATATTGTGGCCGGCGCCACGCAGGCCACGATAAACCAGCTGCGTGCTTTGTTCTTTTGCATTGTGCCTTCTCCTTTCACCCAAAAGGCGGTGAACAAAAGGGTTCATCCTTCTGTTCACCGCCCGGTTTACCAGAGTACCTACGCGGTAAACACCTTATCGGTGTTTGCCATATTATGAATCAGCTTTTCCGTGTTGTTCGCACAGACAGCGATCACTCCATGGCGGCCGCCATGGTCTTGCAGGCATCCTGCATATCGGCCTGCCACTGGTCAACGGTCTTGGTGCCGTTCACAACACTGTCCATGGTGAAGCAGAAGATCTGTTTGAAGTTCATGCCTTCAACAGGCTTGGTGGTCGCGAAGGTGCCGATGGCAGCCTTGGCGCCGTTGTCGTACACGCTGTAGTAGACCTTGTTGTCGTCGCTCAGCTTGTCGGTCATGCCAACGATGGGCTGCACCGCGCCGGCCTCGGCGAAGATGGCAGCGGCCTCATCGCTGTACAGGTAGCTGATGAACACCTTGGCCAGGTCCTGATTCTGAGAACCGGCGGGCACCCAGCACTGCTCGAAGAAGGTGTAGCTGTAACGGTCGCCGCCCTGCTCCATGGCGGGCAGAGCCATGAAGCCCCACTCGAAGCCGTCAGCGCGGGGAGCATCGGCCATCTCGCCGATCACCCAGTTGCCGTTGGGCATGAACAGCGCCTTGTTGTCCAGCACCAGCTGCTGGTTCTTGAGGAAGTTGTCGGCGTTGCCGTTGGAGGGAGTGGACTTCTCGGTGTTGGCGGCCAGTTTGCCCAGCACGTCATACATCTGGCCGATCTCTTCGCTGGCCCAGGTGGCCTCGTCATAGCGCAGAGCGCTGTTGAAGAACTCCTGGCCGCCCACCTCGGGGATCATGGCGTAGATGAAGGCGTCCAGATAGCCGGCGGTGGGGTAAGTAAACAGGGGGATGTCGGTCTGGTCAGCCAGAGCGAAGAACTCGTCCCAGGTGGTCGGCAGGGTCAGGGTGCCGCCGCCCTCGGTGAAGTTCGCCTTGTTGTAGAACAGGCCGCAGGGGCTGTAGAACATGGGCATCATGTAGACCTTGTCGTCGTTGTAGGGGTTGGTGGTCAGGTTGCCGGTGAAGCCGGGGATGATCTTCTCGCCCACGGTGACTTCCTCGCCCAGCACCTGCATATTCAGAACGTCGGTCAGGTCGGCCAGGGCGTTCTCCTTCAGCATGGTCTCGGGCAGGGCCTTCTCACGGCCGGTGGCCAGATGGATCACGTCGTAGAAGTTGCCGGCCTTCATCTGGGGGTCGATCACGTCCTCCAGGTTCTTGTCGGTGGTCAGCTCCACGGTGGCGCCGGTCTTCGCCTCGAACGCGTCCGCGACCTTCTGCCACATCTCAGAACCGTAGGCGGTTTCGATGGCGGCGACCTTCAGGGTCTGCCCGGCGTAATCGCCCTGGGCCCCCTCGGACGCGGCGGACGCCGCGCCGCTGGTGGAAGCCGGGGTGGAAGCCGGGGTGGAAGTGGTGCCGCCGCAAGCGGTGAGCAGGGACGCAGCCATCGCGACCGCCAGCAGCATACTGAGTGCCTTTTTCATAATGTACCTCCTGTTTTGTGAATCCATAACGCGGGGATGAAGCCCCGGGCGCCGAAGCGCCCGCCGTTCTCGTTCCCCCCGCGTCTCCTTGATTTCAGTATACGATTTCCCATCGATATTGCAAGTCTTTTCTTGCTCTAACTTTTATAGAACTTGCCTTTCTGTTCAAAGTACCCATTAAATTTGCATTTTAAACAAGATTTTTGTATCGAACATCCACAAAGAACTTTGTTATCATTCCGTAACCTTTTCCGTTCGGGGAAGACGCTCTTTTCTGTTTCACTATCTTGTTCTTATCAATGGTTCGGATATATACTATTTTGCGGTCCGCGCGTTTTTCTGCCCGCTGTTTCCTTTTTTGCGCGGCTACCGATTTACATTTTTTCCAAAAAGTTTTATAATGAGATCAAAGTTTCGATTGTATTTTGCTTTTTGCTTTATGTATTTTGACAGCCCTGCGCCCTTTCCAGTCCCTTTGGCCGCCCGTCTTTCCAAAGGCAGCGTCCCGCGTCTGCCCTGCCGCACATTTCTTTCGGAGGTCGCATCATGAGTTCCAATCGCTACGACGTCACCACAGGTTCATCCGGCCATCTCTCCGCCCTGCTCGAAAACGCAAAGCTGCTGTACGTGACGGACGCCCAGTTCAGCGAGGACTGGCACAGCGTGATGCACAGCCACCCCAATCTGGAACTGTTTTACTGTGTGCGGGGCATCGGCGAGCTGCGCATGAAGGATCGGGTGCTGCCGGTGGGCAGCGACGATATGATCATCGTAAACCCGAATGTGGAGCACACCGAGTCCAGCATCCCCAGCAACCCCCTGGAATACATCGCGCTGGGCATCAGCGGGGTGGACCTGATCTTCGACCCCCAGGGCCAGCACTGCTCGGTGCTGAACTACCGGGAATCCCGTTCGGAGATCGTGGCGCTGCTGCGGATGCTGATCTCGGAGGCCTCCAGGCAGCCAAACGGGTGGGACAACGTCTGCCAGCACCTTCTGGTGGTGCTGCTGTCCCTCCTGCTGCGCCACACCCACTTCACGCTGAACATCGAGCAGGGGCTGCACACCAACAAGGAATGCGCCGCCGCGCGCCGCTACATCGACGAGCACTTTGCCGAGCCCATCGACCTGGACATACTGGCCAACATCACCCATGTGAACAAATACTATCTGGCCCATGCCTTCAAGCGGGAGTACGGCATCTCCCCCATCAACTATCTGATCGAGCGGCGGATCCGGGAGAGCAAATACCTGCTGGAGCACACCGATTACGCGCTTTCGCAGATCGCGCATTTTCTGGGCATCTCCTCCTCCAGCTATTTCTCCCAGAGCTTCCGGCGCTCCACCGGGCAAAGCCCCACCGAGTACCGCAAGCAGGTCCGCGAGGCCGCTTCCCAAGGGTCCGCCCGCGCGTGAGCGGGCGGCAGGCCACCCTGCCCGGAAACGGGCAGGGCGCTCCCCGCGGCAAACAGGCAGGAGCCGCCTCCCATCGGGAGGCGGCTCCTGCCTGTTTGCTCTCTTCTCTGCGTCGGCGCTCATCGCGCGTCCCGCCGGTCAGACGCCCGGTAGAAGGCCCGTTTCTCGTCGTACATGGCCCCTTCCGCCCGCGCGATCAGTTCGTCCATATCCTGCTCGCAGTCCTGCCAGCAGGCGCTGCCGATCGAAATGTGGTAGCCCTCCGTCTCCACCAGTTCGCGGAGATTGTCCAGCTTTTCCGCCACGATGTCGGAGCCGTCCTACAGGGAAAAGGCCACGAACTCGTCCCCGCCGATCCGGTAGGTGTGCTCCGTGCCGAAAACGTAACAGATGCTGTTTGCCACAAAGCGCAGCATGGTGTCCCCCGCTTTATGGCCGCGCTGGTTGTTCAGCTCATGCAGCCCGTTCACGTCGATGTAGATGCAGTGGAAGGCGTCGCCGGCCACGCTTTTGTATTCAGGCAGGGCAGCCTCGTAGCTGTTGCGGTTTTTCAAGCCGGTCAGCGCGTCCATGGTCCCCATGTCATGAATCAGCCGGTAGGATTCCATGTTGCACATCGCCATTATAAAGCTGTTGGCCACGCACTCCACGTTCCGGTATACAGCGTCCCGGTCTCCTTGAAAACTCACCGCGCACAGGACGCCGTACAGCGTGCCCTGCGTATCCAGGGCCGGCGTGATCATCACGCTGCGCACCCGCCGGGAGCGCAGCTGTTCCAGTTCCCGAGGAGAAAGGCGGACGTCGCTTTTCCCGTCGCAGAGCATGACGCTGCGGTTTTGGAGCAGGCACTGATACACCTGAGGGAAATCCTGCTTGATGTTGCTTCCCGCGTCGACGGGCACAAAGGCGGCGTCCTCCCGCCGCCACAGGGAGGTCCGGTATATCTGGCCGCTGTGCAGCGCCAGCAGGAATGCGCCCTCCGCCCTGACCCCCTCGGCCACCTTTTTCAGCGCCTCGACCATCAGGTCCGGATCCTGGTGGGCGCCGAAAAGGGTCTGCTGCACCTGGAACATAAAGGTGGTCTGCCGGATCTGGGCCTGCTTGAGCAGCAGGCGGCGCCGGTGCTGCCGGAGCGTGATGAACAGGCAGAAGGCGGTGATGACCGTCACGGCCACCCCCAGGAAGAGGATGATCTGGCTGATCCCGCTGGCCTCGGCAAAGGCCACGCTTTCCGGCACGATCAGCGCGATGGACCAGTGGTTGATCCCGGTCGGCTGGTATCGGATATAGAACGATTCGCCCGTGGCGCCGGAGGTGAAGACGATGTAGCCGGGCCGGCCGTTCCGCAGATCCTGCCGCATGGTTTCCACGGAGTAGCCCGGCCGCGTCTCGCCGAACTCCATGCCGTCGTCATACAGGTTGCCCGGCGTTTCGTGCCACACGTCCATCAGAAGGTCGCCGGTGTCGCCGTCCACCAGGCAGTTCTGCCCCCGTCCGTTGAAGGGCATATCCGCCTCAAAAAAAGACGGCAGCCGCTCCAGGTCCATCAGGCCGTAAAGGATGGCCTCCACCTGCCCGTCGCTCTGAATGGGCACCGCCTGGCAGAGGAACCGCGCCCCGCTCCCCTCCACCCCCGGAAAACGGCCGGAGATCCAGGGCGCGCTGCGGGCAGTCTGCTCAAACGAGGGCAGGGCGGTGCGGTCCGGGAGCGCGCTTCCCCCGCAGACCAGACGCCCGTCCTGGAACTGGACGCAGAGCGCGTCGAACCGCTGGCTGCCGGAGATCGAATCCAGCTCGGCCCGGAGCGCCTCGGCGTCCTCGAGCCCCCCTGGGTCAGCAGGCTTGCCGCCAGCTCCAGATTGTACCGGAGGACCGCTGCGGCTTCGTCGGTGGCCTGCTCGATCTCATAATAGCACTCATCCATGGAGAACCGCCAGAGGATGCGGGCGGTGGACCAGAAACAGACGCCCAGGAGAAGGACCAGAAGGACAGGCCAGAGAATTTCCCGATAGGACTTTTTATCTTCCATACAACGCTTCCATTCAAACCCATCGATGGCGTGTAACGGCGGGGCTCTTTCACGACCCACAATTTCATTATAGCAACGAGGCGATGCAATTACAATCGCCCGCCGGCGGCGGGAAGGCCTCTGCCGCCCGCGGAAGGCGTTCGCGCCTTCTCGCGCCGCCCGCTTTCTCCGGGGCGCTGTGCACAGCGCTCCCCCGGCGCGGGACCGCCGCCGGGCCGGGAGCGCAAAGCGGCGGCCTGTCGTTCCGGGGCCGGCGTCCGAATGCCCTCTCCGGCCGCCATTTTTGACCCGTAAGCCCTCATTTCGGGGCGGCCGTTCGCCATCCTCTATGCCGAAAGGGCATTGGCCGAACCGCGCAGCGCCGCTCAGACGGAAAAACCCCGGAGACCGCACGGCCCCGGGGTTTTCACCGTTTTGAAAAGGTTTAGCGCTTGGAGAACTGAGGCGCACGACGGGCGGCCTTCAGGCCGTATTTCTTGCGCTCCTTCATACGAGGATCGCGGGTCAGGAACCCGGCCTTCTTCAGGGCGGGGCGCAGGTTCTCGTCGTACTGCAGCAGGGCGCGGGACAGGCCGTGACGGATGGCGCCGGCCTGGCCGGAAACGCCGCCGCCGTTCACGCGGACCACGATGTCGAACTTGCCTTCCACCTCGGCCACCGCCAGAGGCTGACGGACGATCAGCTTCAGGGTCTCCAGACCAAAGTAATCGTCGATGTCACGGTCGTTGATGGTGATCTTGCCGGTACCGGTGTAGACGCGAACGCGGGCAACGGAATTCTTACGACGACCGGTGCCGTAGAAATAAGGTTTCGTCTCGTACATATTCTATTGCCTCCTATTAAAACTCGTAGACTTCGGGCTTCTGGGCGGCGTTCTGGTGCTCAGCGCCCTTGTAGCAGCGCAGGCGGGTCATGGCCTTGGCGCCCAGGGTGTTGGCGGGGATCATGCCCTTCACCGCAACGTACATGGCCTTGTCGCTGTTCTCCGCCATCAGGGTCTTATACTGGGTCTCCTTCAGGCCGCCGATCCAGCCGGAATGGGTGCGGTAGTACTTCTTTTCCAGCTTCTTGCCGGTCAGCACCGCCTGGTCGCAGTTGATGATGATGACATGGTCGCCGCAATCCACATTGGGGGTGAAGGTGACCTTGTTCTTGCCGCGCAGCAGCACGGCGGCTTTGGCGGCAACGCGGCCGAGGGGCTTGCCCGCGGCGTCGATCACATACCACTTGCGCTCGGTCTGGGCGGGTTTGGCGAGAGTAGTGCTCATTTGCTGTTCCTCCTGATTTTCTTTTCGTGCCAAAAGGCGCGTGAATGCAGTTTGGCGCACATCGGCGCAAGGTTGATTATACCCGAAAGGCAAAGCCGCGTCAAGCACTTTTTTTGATTATTTTGATTTAATCCTGTCTCGCTCTTTTATTCTCTCTCATGCTCTTTCATTCTCTCGTTCTCTCACTTTCTGTTTTTTCAAAAAATTTTGCGATGTTTGTGCAGATTGCCCTGTGTGTGGTATAATGGCCGCAGAGTGCCTGCCCGCCGGTTATGGAAGGGCGCGCTTTATAATACTAATAAAAGAGGTGAGGGCTGGGTGCAGCGTCTGGAAGGGCTGATGCGCAAGGCCATTCAGGAATATGGCATGATCGCCCCCGGGGACCGGGTGTGCGTGGGGGTGTCCGGCGGAAAGGACAGCGTGGCCCTGACGGTGGGCCTGGCCCGCCTGCGGGAGTATCTGGGCATTCCCTTTGAGGTGGTGGCGGTGAGCCTGGACCCCCAGTTCGGCGGCACGAGTGCCGATTATGCCCCGCTGGAAAAGCTGTTCGCGGAATACAAGGTGGAATACCACATCCGCCGCAGCGAGATCGGCCATGTGGTGTTCGATCTGCGCAAAGAGAAAAACCCCTGCGCCCTCTGCGCCAAGATGCGCCGGGGCCTGTTGCACAACACCGCGAAGGAGCTGGGCTGCAGCCGGGTGGCGCTGGGGCACCATCTGGACGACGCGGTGGAGACCTTTTATATGAACCTGTGGGGCGAGGGGCGGCTGGGCTGCTTTTCGCCGGTGACCTGGCTGAGCCGCAAGGAGCTGTATCTCATCCGGCCCATGGTGCTGGCCACCGAGGCCGAGGTGCGCCGGGCGGTGAAGGAACTGGACCTGCCGGTGGTGAAGAGCGCCTGCCCGGCGGACGGCGCCACCCGCCGCCAGGAGATGAAGGAATATGTGGCCGGCATGGCCAAAAAGGACCCGGCTTTCCGCCAGAAGATGCTGGGGGCGCTGCAGCAGTCCGGCCTGGACGGCTGGGCCCCCCTGCCCGGCACCGAAGGGCGCAGCGCCCGGCGGTGAGCCGGCCCATTTCGCCGCCAGCGGGCGGCAAGCGAGGTGTTACCATTGGAGTTTGAAAAGCACTGCTGGGCCGAGGTGGACCTGGACGCCCTCACCCACAATTTTAAACTCATCGCGGCCCACGCCGCCCCCGCAAAGGTGTGCGCGGTGGTGAAGGCGGGGGCCTACGGCCACGCCGACGGCATGGTGTGTCAGGCGCTGCAGGCCGCCGGGGCCGCGTGGTTCGCGGTGAGCTGCCTGGCCGAAGCGCTGCACCTGCGCGCCGGCGGGGTGACGGGGCAGATCCTGATCCTGGGGCACACCGACCCCGCCTGGGCCGCCGATCTCATCGCCCACGACCTGACCCAGGCGGTGTTCAGCGGCGAGTACGCCCGCGCTTTGAGCGACAAGGCCCTGGCCGCCGGCGGCCGGGTGAAGGCCCACCTGAAGGTGGACACCGGCATGGGCCGGCTGGGCTTTGACGCCCGCAGCGAGGCGCACATTGACGCCTGCGTGGCCGCTTTGGCGGACTGCTGCGCCCTGCCGGGCCTCGATGTGACGGGGGCGTTCCAGCACTTCGCGGTGGCGGACAGCCACGCTGCCGAAGACATTGCCTACACCGCCGGCCAGCACCACCGCTTTGTGCGGGTGCTGGAGGGGCTGAAACGCCGGGGCGTTGCCATCGAAACCGCCCACTGCTGCAACTCGGCGGCCCTCACCGAACACCCCGAGTGGGGCATGGACCTGGTGCGGCCGGGCATCATCCTCTACGGCTGCGATGCCAGCGACGAGGTGCACTTCGAGGGCCTGCGCCCGGTGCTGCGCCTCAAGGCCCGGGTGAGCCAGGTGAAGGAGATCGAGGCGGGCCAGTCGCTGAGTTACGGCCTGCTCTACACCGCTCCCGGTCCCCGGCGGGTGGCCACCCTCTGCGTGGGCTACGCCGACGGCTACCCCCGCAGCCTGACCAACAAAGGCGTGTGCAGCATCCACGGCCAGAGCGCCCCGGTGATCGGCCGGGTGTGCATGGACCAGCTGATGGTGGACGTGACCGGGCTGGAGGGCGTGGACGCCGGCGACGAGGCCTGCGTCTTCGGCGGGCCGGGCTGCGACACCATCGAGGAGGTGGCCCGCAAGGCGGGCACCATCCCCTACGAGATCATGTGCGCGCTGGCGCTGCGGGTGCCCCGGGTGTATCTGCGGGGCGGCGAGGCCGTGGGCCTGGCGGACTATCTGAATCAGACGACCTTTTGACACATCGGGAGGAAAGAACATGAACAGGCTGCTTGTGGTAGTGGACTACCAGAAGGATTTTGTGGACGGCGCGCTGGGCTATGCCGGCGCGGAGCGGCTGGAACAGCCGCTGCTGGAGGCGGTGCAGCGGGCGCTGGCGGCGGGCTGGAAGGTGCTCTTCACCCGGGACACCCACGCCGACGATTATCTGAACACCCGGGAGGGCCGCTTTCTGCCGGTGCCCCATTGCATCGCGGGCAGCGAGGGCTGGCATCTCTACGGCTCCCTGGCGCAGTTTGAGACGATGGACAACGAGAACGTCGCCTTTGTGGACAAGCCCACCTTTAGCAGCATGGACCTGCCCGGGGCGGTGGAAGCGCTGTGCGGCGGCGAGCCGGAGGAGATCGCCCTGTGCGGGGTGGTCACCAACATCTGCGTGGTGAGCAACGCGGTGGTGCTGCACTCGGCCTTTCTGTCCAGCACCATCACCGTGCTGAAGGACCTGTGCGGCACCTCCGACGCCGCTCTGGGCCAAAAGACCTTTGACCTGCTGGCCGGCATGGGCTACAATGTGATCTGACACCTGATTTTTGGAGGGGACCTGATTGTCGAAGAAGAACATCCGCAATTTCTGCATCATCGCCCACATCGACCACGGCAAGAGCACCCTGGCCGACCGCATCCTGGAAAAGACCCATAGCGTGGATGAGCGCCAGATGGAGGACCAGCTGCTGGACAACATGGAACTGGAGCGGGAGCGGGGCATCACCATCAAGGCACGGGCGGTGACCCTGCACTACACCGCCCGGGACGGGCAGGACTACGAGTTCAACCTCATCGACACCCCGGGCCATGTGGACTTCGGCTACGAGGTGAGCCGGAGCCTTGCCGCCTGCGAGGGCGCGGTGCTGGTGGTGGACTCCACCCAGGGGGTAGAGGCTCAGACGCTGGCCAACACCTACCTGGCGCTGGAGCACGACCTGGAGCTGGTGCCCATCCTGAACAAGATCGACCTGCCCAGCGCCGAGCCCGACCGGGTGGCCAAAGAGGTGGAGGACGTGATCGGCCTGCCCTGCCTGGACGCGCCCCGGGTGAGCGCCAAGATGGGCATCGGCATCGAGGACGTGCTGGAAAGGGTCATCACCGATATCCCCGCCCCCAAGGGGGACGAGACGGCGCCGCTGAAAGCCCTGATCTTTGACAGCGTCTACGACAGCTACAAGGGGGTTATCGTCTACATCCGGGTGTTCGAGGGCACGGTGAAGCCCGGCGACACGGTGCGGATGATGGCCACCGGCGCGGAGTTCACCCTGGTGGAGGTGGGCCGGATGGGCGCCACCAGCCTGATGCCCTGCGACAAGCTGGAGGCGGGCGAGGTGGGCTATCTCACCGCCAGCATCAAGAACGTGCGGGAGACCCGGGTGGGCGACACCGTGACCCTGGCGGAAAACCCCACCCCCGAACCGCTGCCCGGCTACCGCAAGGTGACGCCGATGGTGTTCTGCGGCATCTACACGGTGGACGGCGCCAAGTACCCCGACCTCAAGGACGCGCTGGAAAAGCTGCAGCTGAACGACGCGGCTTTGAGTTTTGAGCCCGAGACCAGCGCGGCGCTGGGCTTTGGCTTCCGGTGCGGTTTTCTGGGCCTGTTGCACCTGGACATCATCACCCAGCGGCTGGAGCGGGAGTTCGACCTGGACCTGATCACCACCGCCCCCAGCGTGGAGTACCGCTTCACCCTCACCGACGGCACGGTGCTGACCATCGAGAACCCGTCGGACTACCCCGACCCCGCCCGCATCGCCAAGCAGGAGGAGCCCTTTGTGGACGCCCATCTCTACACTCCCTCGGAGTATGTGGGCAGCCTGATGGACCTGTGCCAGGACCGGCGGGGCACCCTGATCGACATGAAGTATCTGGACGCCGACCGGGTGGACCTGCACTACGAGCTGCCCCTGGGCGAGATCGTCTATGACTTCTTCGACGCCATCAAGAGCCGCAGCCGGGGCTACGCCAGCTACGACTACGAGATGAAGGGCTTTAAAGAGAGCAAGCTGGTGAAGCTGGACATGCTGCTCAACGGCGAGATGGTGGACGCGCTGAGCATGGTGGTGCACGCGGACAAGGCCTACGCCAAGGGCCGCCGGCTGGCCGAGCGGCTGAAGGAGAACATCCCCCGCCAGATGTTCGAGATCCCCATCCAGGCGGCCATCGGCGGCAAGGTCATCGCCCGGGAGACGGTGAAGGCCATGCGCAAGGACGTGCTGGCCAAGTGCTACGGCGGCGACATCACCCGCAAGAAAAAGCTGCTGGAAAAGCAGAAGGAAGGCAAAAAGAAGATGCGCCGCCTGGGCAGCGTGGAGCTGCCCAGCGAGGCCTTTACCGCCGTGCTCAAGCTGGACGAGAACTGAGCCCCCGGGCGATTTGCCCCGCGCGGCCATCCGTGCTTGCGCAGCAGCGCCCCGAAAATACACGCAAAAAGGGCCGCCCCGACGGGGCGGCCCTTTTCCGTTTGCAAAATCAGTTGCGGCTGCGGGAGAAGATGCGCAGGATGTAGAGGAACAGGTTGATGAAATCGAGATACAGTTCCAGCGCCGAGAACACCGAGGCCTTCTGCGCCAGCTCCGGGTTGCCGGCATAGGCGAAGTAGGCGGCCTTGATCTTCTGGGTGTCGTAGGCGGTGTAGCAGGCGAAGATGATGATGCCCACGCAGCACAGCAGGATGTTCACCCCGCCGATGAACACGCCGACGACGCTGACGATCAGCATGGCGATGAGGCCGAACATCAAGGGCTTGGCCCAGCCGGACAGGTCCTGCTTGGTGAGGTAGCCGTAGGCGGCCATGATGCCGAAGTAGAGGGCGGTGGCGCCGAAGGCCAGCACCAGGTCGAACATCTGGTAGAGGTAGAAATAGCAGCTGAACACCGCGCCGTTGAGCGCCGCGTAGAGGAAGAACATCCCCCGCGCCGTGCTCACGCCGATCTTGTGGATGCGGGCGCTCATGCCCACCACCACCGCGATCTCGGCGATGGCCAGGCCCAAAAAGAGGATGGGGCTGCGCAGCAGCAGGATGCCGATGCCGCTGGTGTAGCCCGCCAGCGCCACCAGGAAGGTGACCATCAGGCCGGCGAACATCCAGCCGAAGGTCTTGGCGGTGTACTCCGACAGGGTCTCGTAGCGGGCGTGGGTGTTGAACACGCCGTCCGGCCCCTGGGTCGCGTAAAATGTATTGTTTTCGGGCTCAAAGCCCGGTCCATAGGGTTCATTCATGGAATCATTCCTCCTTTTGCCCTATTATATCCTATAGTATAGCGTGATTTGTAAACAAAATCAAAATAATTTATAATAGCCTGTGAAACCTTTGTGTAAAGGAGGCGCGCCATGCGTTTCGGCCTCTATCTCCACATCCCCTACTGCCTGGCCAAGTGCCGCTACTGCGATTTCTACTCCGCCGGGGCCAGCCACGCGGTGCCCGACGAGTATGTGGACGCCCTCATCGCCCGGATGGCGGCGATGTGCCCCGGGCGGCCGGAAACGGTATACTTCGGCGGCGGCACTCCCAGCCTGCTCTCCCCCGCCCAGGCGGCCCGGCTGGTGAACGCCGCCGACCCCCTGCCCGGCGCGGAGATCACCCTAGAGGCGAACCCCGAGACGGTGGACGAGGCAAAACTGGCGGGCTTTCGCGCCGCCGGGGTGAACCGGCTGAGCCTGGGGGTGCAGACGGCCAGCGACGCGAGCCTTGCCCGGCTGGGCCGGCCCCACACCGCCGCCCAGAGCCGCGCGGCCCTGGCCGCGGCCCGGAAGGCCGGCTTTGAGAACATCACCGGCGACATCATGCTGGCCCTGCCCCAGTATACGCGGGAGGAGTTCGACCGCACCCTGGCCCTGCTGGCCGAGGGGGGCGCGGCGCACATCTCTGCCTACCTATTAAAAATCGAGCCAGGCACCGTCTTTGGCAAAAATCCCCCGCCGGGGCTGCCGGGCGAGGACGAGGCGGCGGATTTTTTTCTGTACGCGGTAGAGCGGCTGGCGAAGGCGGGCTACGCCCAGTATGAAATAAGCAACTTCGCCCGCCCCGGCTTTGAAGGCAAACACAACCTCATCTACTGGGACTGCCGGGATTACCTGGGCCTCGGCCCCGCCGCGGCCAGCTGCATGGAGGGCCGGCGCTTTTCCTTCGGGCGCAGCACCCGGGAGTTCCTGGCCGGGGCGGCCCCCGCGGAGGAGGGCGAATGCACCGGGGCGGACTACATCATGCTGCGGCTACGGCTGGCCGAGGGGCTGCGGCTCTCCCTTTTGAGAGAGCGATACGGGCTTGCCTTTGACGAAGGCCGCCTTGCTTTCATTCGCCGGTGCGTCGCGGCGGGCTACGCCCTCTTTGACGGCGACTGCCTGGCCCTGACCCCGAAGGGGATGCTGGTGCAGAACAGCATCCTCACCGAACTTCTGCCGTGAGGCGAAACTCGCATAAAGGAAAGGCCGTGGGGCACCCCCCACGGCCTTTTGTGTTTGGTGTTTCTCGGAAGGCGTCAGCCTCAGTCCTGCCACTTGTCGCAGAGGGCTTCCACCTGGCTGGCAAAGCGGGCCAGCTCCTTGTTGGCGTGGCCCTCTTTGGCCTTGATGATGTGCAGCAGGCGGTTGCCCGCGTCCAGCAGGCGGCGGAACACCGGGTTCTCCCGCTTTTTGCCGCCGGCCTCGGCCTTTTCGATGCGCCGGGTGTTGCCCACCGCAAGGCAGCTGCCGGTGACCAGGTCGTACTGGGCGCCGTTGTAGGGCGCCACGGCGGCAAGGCCCAGCTCCGAGCGCAGACGATTCGCGAAGATGTCGCACACCTCGTCCTCGCCGTGGGTGACGAACACCGTGCGGGGCTTGGGGTCGAAGTTCTTCACCCAGTTCAAAAGGCCCTCGTTGTCCGCGTGACCGGACACCCCCGCCAGCACCAGCACCTTGCAGCGCACCTCGATGGTCTCGCCGAAGAGTTTCACCTCTTTGGCCCCCTCCACCAGCGCCCGGCCCAGGGTGCCCGCCGACTGGTAGCCCACAAAGAGCACCGTGCTCTCCGGCCGCCAGAGGTTGTGCTTCAGGTGGTGGCGGATGCGCCCGGCCTCGCACATCCCGCTGGCCGAGAGGATGACCTTGGGCTCGGAGTCAAAGTTGATGGCTTTGGAGTCGTCGCTGCTCAAGGAAAGCTTGAGCCCCCGGAAGTTGATGGGGTTCACCCCCTGCATCACCAGGGTGCGGGCCTCCTCGTCGTAGCACTCGGCCCAGCTGGATTTGAACACCTGGGTGGCCTCCACGGCCATGGGGCTGTCCACATAAACGGTGAAGTTGTCGTGCCCCTTTACCAGGTTCTGTTCCTTGATCTGGCGCAGGAAATAGAGCATCTCCTGGGTGCGGCCCACCGCGAAGCTGGGGATGACCAGGTTGCCGCCCCGGTCGAAGGTGTCCTGCAGCACGGCGGCCAGTTCGGGCACATAGTCCGGCCGGGGGCCGTGGCTGCGGTCGCCGTAGGTGGATTCCATCACCACGAAGTCCGCCTCCTTGATGGGCTGGGGGTCCCGCAGGAGGGGCTGATGGGTGTTGCCGATGTCGCCGGAAAAGACGATCTTGCGGGTCTCGGTCCCTTCCGTGACCCACAGTTCGATGGAAGCCGAACCCAGAAGATGCCCCACGTCGGTGAAGCGGGCGCGGATGTTCGGCCCCACCTGCACCGTCTCACCGTAATCCACGCTGTGGAACAGGGCCAGGGCGGCCTCCGCGTCCTCCATGGTGTAGAGAGGCTGGTACTCCTCGGCCCCCGAGCGCTTGGCCTTGCGGTTGCGCCACTCGGCCTCGAACTCCTGGATGTGGGCGGAGTCCCGCAGCATGATGCCGCACAACTCGGTGGTGGCGCCGGTGGTGTACACCGGGCCCTTGTAGCCGTTCTTGACCATCAGGGGGATGCGCCCGGAGTGGTCGATGTGTGCGTGGGTGAGCAGCATGCAGTCCACCTGGCCGGGGGCCAGGGGCAGGGGCTGGTTCTCGTAGATGTCCCGGCCCTGTTCCATGCCGCAGTCCACCATCAGGTTGAAGCCGCCGGTCTGCAACAGATAACAGCTGCCGGTGACCTCGTGGGCGGCGCCCAAAAACGAAAGGTTCATAAAAGCGTTTCCCTCCTTTTTTCCGCGGGCGGTGGTATCTGCCTTTATTATACCCCGACCGCGACTTCGGGGCAAGGAAAAGCGGTGGGCAAAACGCCAGTGCGCGCAGGGCCCCAGGGGGAAACAGCGGTTCCGGCGCGTAAAAAACTGCCCGCCAGCGCGGCCTGTCAGCGCGGCCGGCGATGGGCCCGGCCCCCAGAGCAAAAAGCGCGCCGCTCCCCTTGCGGGGAACAGCGCGCTTTTGTCCTGAAATAAATTACCGCTCCTTGGAGTCGATCTCGGCGCGGATGGCGGCGATAAAGGCGTCCACATCCATGGTGCCGCCCTTCTCCTCCTTGCGGGCGCGCACGGCCACGGTGCCGTCCTCCATCTCCTTGTCGCCCACCACCAGCATGTAGGGGATCTTCTTCAGCTGGGCCTCGCGGATCTTGTAGCCCATCTTCTCGCTGCGCAGATCGCTCTCCACCCGGATGCCGGCGGCGTTCAGCTTCGCCTCCAGTTCCTTGGCGTAGGCGTGCTGGCGGTCGGTGATGGGGATGACCTCCACCTGCACCGGGGCCAGCCAGGTGGGGAAGGCGCCGGCGAAGTGCTCGATCAGGATGCCGATGAACCGCTCGATGCTGCCGAACACCACCCGGTGGATCATCACCGGGCGATGCTTGAGGCCGTCCTCGCCGGTGTACTCCAGTTCAAAGCGCTCGGGCAGCTGCATGTCCAGCTGGATGGTTCCGCACTGCCAGGTGCGGCCGATGGCGTCCACCAGATGAAAGTCCAGCTTGGGGCCGTAGAAGGCGCCGTCGCCCTCGTTCACCGTGTACTCCCGGCCCAGTTCCTCAATGGCGCTGCGCAGGCCGTCGGTGGCCCGGTCCCAGTCCTCCTGGCTGCCCATGTGGTCCTCCGGCATGGTGGACAGCTCGATGTGATACTCAAAGCCGAACAGGCTGTACACCTTGTCGATCAGCTGCACCACGCCCTTGATCTCGTCCTTGATCTGGTCGGGGGTCATGAAGATGTGGGCGTCGTCCTGGGTGAAGCAGCGCACCCGCATCAGGCCGTGCAGCGCGCCGGACAGCTCGTGCCGGTGCACAAGGCCCAGTTCGCCCATGCGCAGGGGCAGGTCGCGGTAGCTGCGGGGCTGGGTCTGGTACACCAGCATGCCGCCGGGGCAGTTCATCGGCTTGATGGCATAGTCGGTGTCGTCGATGACGGTGGTGTACATGTTGTTCTTGTAGTGGTCCCAGTGGCCGCTGCGCTCCCACAGGCTGCGGTTGAGGATCATGGGGGTGCTGATCTCCTGATAGCCCGCCTCCCGGTGGATCTGGCGCCAGAAGTCGATCAGGGTGTTCTTCAGGATCATGCCCTTGGGTAAAAAGAAGGGAAACCCGGGGCCCTCGTCCATCAAAGCGAACAGCTCCAGTTCCTTGCCCAGGCGGCGATGGTCGCGCTTGGCGGCCTCCTCCAGCATGTGCAGGTACTCCTCCAGGCCGCTGGCCTTGGGGAAGGCGATGCCGTAGAGGCGGTCCAGGCTGTCACGGCTCGCGTCCGCCCGCCAGTAGGCGGCGGCCACCTTGGTGAGCTTGATGGCCTTGATGGCGCCGGTGCTCATCAGGTGGGGGCCGGCGCACAGATCGGCGAAGTCGCCCTGCTGGTAGACGGTGAGCTCCCAGCCCTTTTCGGCGTACTCCTCCAGCAGCTCCAGCTTGTAGGTCTGGCCGGCGAAGAGCCGGCGGCCCTCCTCCACGGTGATGACCCGCTTTTCCAGCGGCAGGTCGGCCTTGACGATCTTCTTCATCTCCGCCTCGATGGCCTCGAAGTCGCCGGTGGTCAGGGGCCGATCCGCCTTGATGTCGTAGTACCAGCCGTTCTCCACCGCCGGGCCGATGCCGAAGTGGGCGCCGGGGAACAGGTGCTGCACCGCCTGGGCCATCACATGCGCGGCGGTGTGCCAGAAGGCGTGCTTGCCGCCCTCGTCCTCAAAGGTGAGGATCTCCAGGGTGCAGTCCTCGTTCAAAACGGTGCGCAGGTCGCACACCTCGCCGTTCACCTTCGCGGCGCAGGCGCTCTTGTAAAGGCCCATGCCGATGCTCTTGGCCACCTCGGCGGCGGAAACGCCCGCCTCGTACTGGCGCACGTCCCCTTTCAAATTTACGTTGATCATGTTCTCAAACCTCCTGTAAACGAAAAAAGCCCCACCCCGTTGCAAAACACACGGGATGAAGCATCACACTCCACGGTTCCACCCGAATTGCGCTGCAAAGCGCCCACTCGTTTTGGGCTGTAACGGGCCCGGCCCGGCGGGGGTTCGCCCCCGCGCTCGGCGGTGGTAGGCCTGGCAAGCCGCGCAAAGCCGCTTGCAGCACGCCCCGTGGAAGGAGCGGCGGCTCTCTCTGCTGCGCGCCTTTGCCCGCCCGTGTCCGCTTCGACACTTTGCGGGATAAGACTGTGCCCTTATCATATACTTCTTTCGGGCGGCTGTCAATATTTCTTGACAATTTGTAAACCGTTTATTAAAATAAAGTAGAAGTATATTTGATGATCTGCCGCTGGGCCCGCTGCGTTTCAGGGCCGGCGCTGTGCGATTTATATGACAGGGCCCGCAAGGGCCTCTTTGGTATGCTCATTGTCAATTATAAATAACGGCCTTGTTTTGCCCTTTTGCAACAGGCGAGCCCAGACCGGCGGTTATCTCAGATATCATTCTATCTTGAGGAGTTGAAACAATTGCCACCCATTTTGACCATCGTGGTGGCGGTCGTTGCAGCCGTCGTTTGCGGGGTCGTCTGTTTTTTTGCGGGGTCCGCTCATCGCCGCAAAACCGCAGAGGCCAAGCTTGGCAGCGCTGAAGAGGAAGCCAAGCGCATTGTGAACGACGCCATCAAGGCCGCCGAACAGAAACGCAAGGAGACCGTGATCGAGGCCAAGGACGAAGCCCTTCGCATGAAGACCGAGGCCGACAAGGAGATCAAGGAGCGCCGGGGCGAGCTCTCCCGGCAGGAGCGCCGCCTGGACCAGAAGGAGGAGGCGCTGGACAAGCGCGTGGCCGCCTTCGAGCAGAAGGAGGAGGAGCAGCGCCAGCGCTCGGAACTGGTGGAGGCCAAGCTGGACGAACTGGAGCAGCTGAAACTCCGCCAGCTGGAAAAGCTGGAGACCATCGCCGGCCTGACCCAGGAGGATGCCAAGCAGCTGCTGCTCAACCGCCTGGACCAGGACCTGACCCACGAAAAAGCCATGCGGGTGGCCGCCTACGAGTCCAATCTGAAGGACGAGTGCGATTCCATCGCCAAGGAGCTGATCGGCCAGGCCATCGCCCGCTGCGCGGCCGACCATTCCAGCGAGGCCACCGTGAGCGTGGTGCCGCTGCCCAACGACGACATGAAGGGCCGCATCATCGGCCGCGAGGGCCGCAACATCCGCGCGTTGGAGACCGCCACCGGTGTGGACCTGATCATTGACGACACCCCCGAGGCCATCACCCTTTCCAGCTTTGACCAGGCCCGCCGCGAGGTGGCCCGCATGACGCTGGAGCGCCTGATCGCCGACGGGCGCATCCACCCCGCCCGCATCGAGGAGACGGTGGAAAAATGCCGCCGCGAGCTGGAAGTGAGCATGAAGCGGGAGGGCGAGCGCGCGGTGATGGAGGTGGGCCTGCACGGCATCCACCCGGACATCGTCAAGCTGCTGGGCCGGCTGAAATTCCGCACCAGCTTTGGGCAGAACGTGCTGAATCACTCGCTGGAGGTGGCCTATCTCTCCGGCCTGCTGGCCGCCGAGATGGGCGTGAACGTGACCCAGGCCAAGCGCGCGGGTCTTTTGCACGACATCGGCAAGGCGCTGGACCACGAGATCGAGGGCAGCCACATCCAGATCGGTGTGGAGATCGCCCGCAAGTACAAGGAGAACCCGGCCATCATCCATGCCATTGAGGCCCACCACGGCGACGTGGAGCCCAAGACCCCGCTGGCTTTCATCGTGATGGCCGCCGACGCCATCAGCGCCGCCCGCCCGGGCGCCCGCCGCGAGAACCTGGAAAGCTACATCAAGCGGCTGGAGAACCTGGAGGAGCTGAGCTGCAGCTTCGAGGGCGTGGAGACCGCCTTCGCCGTGCAGGCGGGCCGCGAGGTGCGCATCATGGTGAGGCCCGACGCGGTGGACGACGACCATCTGGTGCTGCTGGCCCGGGCCATCACCAAGAAGATCGAGGAAGAACTGGATTACCCCGGTCAGATCAAGGTGAACGTGATCCGGGAGAGCCGCGCGGTGGAATACGCGAAATGACCTGCAAACAGGGCCCCTTGCACAGGGGCCCTGTTTTTTTGTTCGCGAACGGAAATTTTGTACAATATATTTTTAACAATTCGTCTTGTTTTTCAGTCAAAAATATTGTATTCTAAAAAAAAGGCGTTTTGCCCGGGGTGCGGGCAAAGCGCCTTTGAACATGGAGGCAGCCTATGGAACAGCGTATGCAGAAAGTGTATTCCCGCAGCGGCGCGGTGGCGCTGAAGGTGGCCCAGGGCCACTTTGCCACCAACCACAGCCACATCAACTACTACATCGACATCACCACCCTGAAGACCCGCCTGAGCGACGCCGAGGCGGTGGCGCGGGAACTGGCCCAGAAATACGTCACCAGCACGGTGATCGACACCATCGTCTGCCTGGACGGCACCCAGGTCATCGGCGCCTGCCTTGCCCGGGAACTGACCCGCAGCGGCCTGGCGTCCATCAACGCCCACCAGTCCATCTATGTGATCCGCCCGGAGTACAACTCCAACAGCCAGCTGCTCTTCCGGGACAACCTGCAGCCCATGCTGAAGGGCAAACATGTGCTGATCCTGATGGCCTCGGTGGCCACCGGCAAGACCATCAACAAGAGCGTGGAGTGCGTGCAGTACTACGGCGGCATCGTGCAGGGAGTGGCGGCGGTGTACAGCACCATGAAATCCATCGACGGGCTGGAGATCCAGTCCATCTTCTCCCCCGCCGACCTGCCGGGCTATGCCAGCTACGAGTTCAAGGACTGCCCCTACTGCAAAAACGGCATCAAGCTGGACGCACTGGTGAACAGCTTTGGCTATTCCAAGCTGTGACCCATTTTTTCTATAAAGCAAAGCCCCCGTGCGCGCACGGGGGCTTTTTCCTTCTGATGCTCAGCCGCGGCAGCCCAGATCGTCCCAGTCGCCGAAGTCCTCGGGGCTGGCGATGCGGGTGGCGTCCAGCTTGCCGTCTTCGGTGAAGGGCTTTTGGGCCGCGCCCAGATCCACCGGGTTGGGGTTGGGGCCGGCGTCCGGCGCGGCGGGGGCGCGGTGCGGCTGCTCTTCGGCGGCGGGCTGCGCCTCGTCGCCCTCGGTCAGCGGCACCTCCACATACTCGCCCTCGATGTGGCCGTCGTCGTTGTAGTCCCGCAGAAGCTTCACGGCAAGGGCTCCCGCGGCGAGCCCCAGACCGATGGATAAAAAGCGGCGAATCAATCCCATGTTCTCCTCCCTCTGCCGCCCTGCCGGTCTGCCCGCCGGGGCGGCGTCACAATGCGCTACGGTGTAAGTATACCACGCCGGGCCACGCCTTTCAACCGAAATGCGGCGAAGGAAAGGGCCGGCCTTTTCAGGCCGGCCCCTTTGGGTGTTGGATGCCCTGTCAGCACAGATCTCCCAGCACTTGCACCAGTGACTCGCGTCGCGCAGGATCCGCAGCGCCGTCATGGTACAGCACTCTCAGCATCTCCGCCTCGCTGCCGCCAAACCGCTTTTCGACCAGGTTGTTCAGCTCCACAAGCTGCATCTGGCGGCGGGTCACCAGCGGCGTCACTGTAAAGTCGGTCCCGCTGCGCTCCAGCACACCCTTGCTGATCAGCCGCTTGAGCACCGTGTAGGTGGTGTTTTTGGCCCAGGCGAACCGCTGGCCAGCAATGGCGGCGATCCTGCTTGCCGTGGCAGGAGCTGTCTCCCAAACGATCTCCATCAGATTCCATTCCGCGTCAAACAACTTTACTGTTTCCACTGTTGATCCGTCCTTTCCGCCCTGCCAAAGGCTATTTTTTGGCAAAGGAGGGACAAGAATTCCTCCTGTTTACTTTACTATATCATACCCCCCGCCCTTTTTCAGCATAAAACTTCCCCGCCAAACTTTTTTTGTAACTTTGCACTTAATGCGCACGCTTTTTTGAACCATCTATGACAATAGTAGACGATTTATGTAGTATATACTCGCATATTTTTATGCAATTCACACAAAAAGCAAGTGCCTCACAGGCAAATTTGCCCGTGAGGCACAAACACTTTTTCCGGAATGCCGTTTTTGACCGGTCAGCTGAAGGTGACGAAATCCTGCTCCAGCGGCTTTGCGGGCTCCACTTCCAGGGCGGTGAGCACCGGGCCTTTGCCGCCGAACAGCGGGTGGAACTGCACCCGCACCTTGGCGGTGAGTTTGATCCAACTGCGCTGGGCCAGCTTCTTTGCGTCGTCGTATTTGCAGGGGAAGCCCACAAACTGAATGTCCTGCACGCAGCAGGTCATGGCAAAGCGGCCGGGCACGAACTGGCCCTGGCCCACCCGGGGGGTCTGGCAGACCTGGGCGGTGAAGCGCACGGTCTTGCCGTTGTACTTGTCCGGGTCCTCGGAGGCGTCCAGATACCAGATGCCGAAGTCCTCGTCGCCGATGTCGATGACGTCGGCATTGATGTCGAAGGGCAGCTCGTCGGGCAGGTCGTCGTACTCCACGCTGCCGTCGGAGTACTCGTAGGCGATGTCGCACCGGCGGCTGGCCTGGCGCACCGCCTTGTGGATGTAGTCCCGGTCGTCGGAGGAACTCACCGCCTCGGCCCGGTTGACGATGAGCAGTTCGCTGGCGGCGAACTTTTCCAGCATCAGCTGGCGCATATTCTCAAAATAGGTGCGGAAGGTGGTGCCGTCGGCGGTGCAGATGGTCTGGTAGATCAGCCAATGGGCCGGCAGGGCTTCCATCAGCGCCGACAGCGGCCACATGCCGTTGTACTCGATGAGCACCCGGCCGGCGCCGCACTTTTTGGCCTTCTGTTCCAGGGTGTCAGGGGTCAGTTCCGCCTGGGATTCCAGGGAATCCACCGTGACGCCGCCGAAGGCGAACTCGTCGGGTTTATACTCCACCTCTCCCTCTTCGCACACCAGCAGCAGGGTCTTGTCGCCGCTGTCGAATTTGGGGTCGTTCATGGTCTCCTGGATGAAGGTGGTCTTGCCGCTCTCCAGCTGGCCCAGGAACAGGTAGACCGGGATCTCGTTGTTGTTTTCAGCCATAGCCGCCTCTCCTTTACGCCAGGTGGAAGATCAGTTCCAGCGCCGGCTCGTTCAGCTTTGCGCCGATGACGCACAGCCGGCCGGTCACATCGGCGCTGCCGGTGCGCACGTCCGCCTCGCCGGGCACATAGTCGAAGTGGATCCACTCCCCCTCGCCGGGCAGGATGCCCTTGGCCCGCAGGATGGTTCCGTATTTGCCGGTGTCCAGGGCGGCCAGGGCGGCCTTCACCTCGTCGGCGGTGAACTTGCGGGTGGTCTCCCGGCCGAAGCTGGCAAACACCTCGTCGGCGTGATGGTGGTGATGGTCGTGGCCGCAGCCGCAGTGGTCGTCGTGGTCGTGGTGATGCTCGTGGTCGTGGCCGCACTCGCAATGCTCGTCATGGTCGTGGTGGTGCTCGTGGTCGTGGCCGCACTCGCAATGCTCGTCATGGTCGTGGTGGTGCTCGTGGTCATGGCCGCATTCGCAGTGCTCGTCGTGGTCGTGCTCATGCTCATGCTCGTGCTCATGCTCGTGGTCGTGCTCCGCGAGGGTCTGGGCCAGCAGCTTTGCCACAAAGTCCTGCCCTTCCTCGATGGCGGCCAGGATCTGCGCGCCGGAGAGCTGCTGCCAGTCGGTAGTGATGATGACGGCGTCGGGGTTCACGGTGCGCAGCAGCGCCACCGCGTCGGCCACCTTCTGCTCGCCGGCGGTGCCGGTGCGGCTGAGGACGATGGCGTTGGCGTGGGACACCTGGTCGTTGTAGAACTCGCCGAAGTTCTTCATATACATCTTGACCTTGTTCACGTCGGCCACGGTGGCGAAGCAGTTCAGCTTCACATCCCGCTCGTCCGCCACGGCGGCCACGGCGCGGGTCACGTCGCTGAGCTTGCCCACGCCGGAGGGCTCGATGAGGATGCGGTCGGGGGCGAACTGGTCGATGACCTTCTTCAGCGCCTCCCGGAAGTCGCCCACCAGGCTGCAGCAGATGCAGCCGGAGTTCATCTCGGTGATCTGGATGCCCGCGTCCTTCAAAAAGCCGCCGTCGATGCCGATCTCGCCGAACTCGTTCTCGATGAGCACCAGCTTCTGCCCGGCGTAGGCCTCGCGGATGAGTTTTTTGATGAGGGTCGTCTTGCCGGCGCCCAGAAAGCCGGAAAAGATGTCGATCTTGGTCATGGTGTTTTTCTCTCCTTTTATATCCCTGCCGAAGGGGCGCGCGCCCCTCCGGAAAAGGCCCGCGGCGCCGGAAAAGGGCGCCGCGGGCGACAATGCTCCACTTTTTATTATACCCGTTTTGTCAACACCCGCGGCGGAATCAGGGCTTAACAACCGGACTTTAACGTGCTACAATAGAAGCGGTCATTTTGGATCGAAGCGCTTCGCGCTTTTGCATTTTTTGAGAATCGAGGTTTTGTCCTATGCCCACTACCAACGAAAAGATCGCGCTGCTGCGGGCGGCCATGAAGGCCGCCGGCGCCAACGCCTGTCTCATCCCCTCCTCCGACCCTCACATCAGCGAGTATCTGCCCGCTCACTGGGCCGCCCGGCGCTACTTTTCCGGCTTCACCGGCAGCGTGGGCAACCTGGTGGTGACCGAGACCGCCAGCGCCCTGTGGGTGGACGGCCGCTACTTTGTGCAGGCCGCTCACCAGCTGGAGGGCAGCGAGATCGAACTGGAGAAGATCGGTGTGGAGGGCGTGCCCACCCTGCTGGAGTACCTGACCGCCGCCCTGGGCGAGGGACAGGTGCTGGCGGTGGACGGCATGGTCACCGCCACCTCCACCATGAAGGAGCTGCAGGAGGCCCTGGCAAAGAAGAGGGCCAGCGTCAAGAGCGTGGACCTGGTGGAGGGCAACTGGCCCGACCGTCCCGCCGTGCCCGCCAGCGAGGCCTGGCTGCTGGACACAGCCTACGCCGGGCGCACCGCGGCGGAAAAGCTGGCTGACCTGCGGGCCGAACTGGCAAAACAGGGCGCGGGAGCCATGGTGGTCTGCCGGCTGGACAGCGTGGCCTGGCTGCTCAACCTGCGGGCCAGCGACCTGGACAACACCCCCTTTGCCCTGGCCTACTGTTTTGTAACGCCCGACGACGCGGTGCTGTTCATCAACACCGCCCGCCTGCCCGCCGCGGCCGCCGAGGCCCTGGGCCGGGAGGGGGTACGGGTGGCCGAGTATGAGCATCTGCTGGGCGCGCTCACCGGCTACCACCACAGCCAGACCGTGCTGGTGGACGTTGCCGGCACCAACTGGGCGGTGTACTCGGCCCTGGAACAGAATCCCGCCTTCACTCTGAAGGAGGGCGAGGATCCCATCCAGGCGCTGAAGGGCGTGAAGAACCCGGTGGAGATCGAAAACCTGAAGAAGGTCCATGTGAAGGACGGCGTGGCCATGGTGAAGTTCCAGATGTGGCTGGAACAGCGGATGGCCGCGGGCGAAGCCACCACCGAGGTGGACGTGGACGAAAAGCTGATGGCCCTGCGCGCCGCCCAGCCGCTGAACCTGGGGGTGAGTTTTGACACCATCGCCGCCTACGGCGCCAACGCCGCCATGATGCATTACCACGCCACCCCCGGCAATTGCACCACCCTGGCCCCCAAGGGCTTTCTGCTGGTGGACTGCGGCGGGCAGTATCTGGACGGCACCACCGACATCACCCGCACCTACGCTTTGGGCGAACTCACCGACAACGAGCGCACCTGGTACACCTATGTGCTCAAGAGCCACATCGACATGGCCAAACTCCAGTTTTTGAACAACTGCACCGGCGGCAACCTGGACGTGATCGCCCGGGCGCCGGTGTGGGCCCACGGCATCGACTACCGCTGCGGCACCGGCCACGGCGTAGGCTTTGTGGGCGGCGTGCACGAGGGGCCCCAGAACCTGCGGGTCTCCAACCACACGGTGTTCAAGCCCGGCATGATTGTCACCGACGAGCCCGGCATCTACGAGGAGGGCGAAGTGGGCATCCGCATCGAGAACGAGCTGCTGTGCTGCGAGCGGGAGAAAAACCAGTACGGGCAGTTCCTGGGCTTTGAGGCTGTCACCTGCTGCCCCATCGACCTGACCCCGGTGCGTCCCGAACTGCTGGACGCCGACGAGAAGGCCTGGCTGAACGCCTTCCACCAGGCGGTGCGGGAGAAGCTGACGCCCCACCTCTCCGCCGAGGAGGCGGCATGGCTGGCGGAAAAGACCCGGCCGCTGGCGTAAAACCCACAAGAGAAAAATCGACAAAAGGCGCCGGACCCCTGAAAGGTCCGGTGCCTTTTTATTTCTTCGCCCGCTCGCGGCGCCGGGCCAGCCGCCACACAACAGCCAGCACCGCCGCGGCCAGCAGCAGCCAGCGCACCGCGCCGGAGGCGTCCGCGAAGCGGCGGGCCACCCGCTGCCAGCTCTCCCCCGCCGCCGCGCCCAGGCCCACCAGCGCGGTGTTCCACACAAGGCTGCCCGCCGTGGTGTAGAGCAGAAAGCGGCCGAGGCCCATCCGGGCCATGCCCGCCGGGATGGAGATGAGGCTGCGCAGGATGGGCACGCACCGGCACAGGAACACCGACCCCGCCCCCCTTTGTTCAAAGCGGGCTGCCGCCCGCTGGGCCGCCGCCGCGTCAAAGCCCAGCCGCCGGCCCCAGGGCCCCGCCAGCAATGCGTTCATCCGCCGGCCGCCCAGCGCCCGCCCCAGAGCGTAGAGGGCCAGCGCCCCCGCCACCGCCCCCAGGGTGGCCCAGACCACCACCCCCCACACCGTGAGCCGGGTGCGGGTGGTGAGGAAGCCCCCGAATGTGAGGATGACCTCCGACGGGATGGGAGGAAAGAGGTTTTCCACCGCGATGAGCAGCGCCATGCCCGGATAACCGAAATCCTCCATCACGCCGACGATCCACTGTTCCATGCCCACGCCCCCTTTTTTTACATTGTATTCGGCGGGGGCGGGGATATGCCGGGCGGCGGGGCAAGGCCCCCGGCCCGCGCGCCCGCCGCAAGGGGCCCCGCACAGCAAAGCGGGCGCTCTCCCGTTTGGGGAAAGCGCCCGCCGGTTTTGATCGCATCGTTTCAGAAGCGGGTGGTCACCTCGGCCCGGCTCAGCACCACCAGCACCACCGCCAGCAGGGCGCAGGCCACCAGCACCGACCACTGGCCCAGCACGCCGGCCAGAACCCCGCTCGCCGCCGCGCCCACGATGAAGGACAGGATCACATGGTAGTAGCGCAGGGCGCTGTGCAGGATGTCCCGGTCGCGGGTCTGAAAGAACTGATAGAGCAGCTCGGTGCCGCTGCGCAGGTTGCCGGTGCACATGGTGGTGACGTAGGCCTTGCCGTGCACCCTGCGGAAGCTTTCCACCTGCAGCGCGCAGACGAAACTCACCGCCCAGTTCACCGCCATGTCCCATCCGCCGCCCATGGGCAGAAAGGCTGCGGCCGCCAGCACCACGATCTCCAGCGCCAGCACCCACTGGCGCCAATGCAGCTTTGAGGACACAGCGGCCTTGCCCCGGCGCCGGATGACCTCCGCCACCAGCACGCCCAGGAAAAAGGCGAAGATGGGCGGCAGGTATTTGGCCGCTCCGGCCCAGTTGCCCGCCGCCAGCTTGACGCCCAGCAGCACCATGTTGCCGGTCTCGGCGTTGGCGAACACCCCGCCGCGGCACAGATAGGTGTACGCGTCCAGATAGCCGCCGGCCAGCGCCAGCAGCACGCCCACCCGCAGCGCCTCGCTGGTCTGCACACGCTGTTCGGTCATCGGTTCAAACTCTCCTCGTTTTCCCCTCAAAAATGGCCCCCGGTCACCCGGGGGCCACTGCTTGCTGTTGGGGAAATGTTACTTGCTCAGGCGCGCGCGCAGGTCGGCCAGCTGCTTGCGCAGCTCGGCAGGCACCCGCTCGCCGATCTCGTCGTAGAGGGCTTCCACGCCGTCGCAGTCCTCCAGCCACAGATCCTTATCCACGCTGAGCAGACCCTTGACGGTGTCCAGCGTGACGTCGGAAAGGCCGGCGATGTCGATGTCCTCGGCCTTGGGCAGGTAGCCGATGGGGGTCTCCACCGCATCCACTTCGCCCTTGCAGCGCTTCAGGATCCACATCAGCACCCGCATGTTGTCGCCGAAGCCCGGCCAGATGAAGTGGCCTTCGTCGTCGGTGCGGAACCAGTTCACATGGAAGATCTTGGGGGCCTTGTCGCCCAGCTTCTTGCCCATCTCGATCCAGTGACCGAAGTAGTCGCCCATGTTGTAGCCGGTGAAGGGACGCATGGCCATGGGGTCACGGCGCACAACGCCCACGGCGCCGGCAGCGGCAGCGGTGGTCTCGGAGGCCATGGCGCTGCCCACATACACGCCGTGGTTCCAGTCGAAGCTCTGGAACACCAGCGGAGCGGTCTTGGCGCGGCGGCCGCCGAACACCATGGCGGTGACGGGCACGCCGTTGGGGTTGTTGAACTCCTTGCTCAGGCAGGGGCAGTTCACGGAGGGGGCGGTGAAGCGGCTGTTGGGATGAGCCAGCTTGTTGCCCTGGGCCACCCACTCCTTGCCGTTGACCTTCTTGCCGGTCCAGTCCTCGGCGTTCTCGGGCGGGTTCTTGTCCAGGCCCTCCCACCAGACGGTGTTGTTGTCCAGGTTGTGCGCCACGTTGGTGAAGATGGTGTTCTTCATGGTGGTGTGCAGCGCGTTGGGGTTGGACTTCTCGTTGGTGCCGGGGGCCACGCCGAAGAAGCCGTTCTCCGGGTTGATGGCGTAGAGCCGGCCGTCCTCACCGATGTGCATCCAGGCGATGTCGTCGCCCACGGTCCACACCTTGTAGCCCTGCTTCTTGTACACCTCGGGCGGGATCAGCATGGCCAGGTTGGTCTTGCCGCAGGCGGAGGGGAAGGCGGCGGTGATGTACTCCACATGGCCGGTGGGATCCTCGATGCCCAGGATCAGCATATGCTCGGCCATCCAGCCTTCCTTCAGGCCCTGGTAGCTGGCAATGCGCAGCGCGAAGCACTTTTTGCCCAGCAGCACGTTGCCGCCGTAGCCGGAGTTGATGGACCAGATGGTGTTCTCCTCGGGGAACTGCACGATGTAGCGGTTCTCCTCCTCCATCTTGGCCTTGGAGTGCAGGCCGCGCACGAAGTCGTTGGAATCGCCCAGCTGATCCAGCGCCTGCTGGCCCATGCGGGTCATGATGTCCATGTTCATGACCACATAGATGGAGTCGGTCAGCTCGATGCCCACCTTGCTGAAGGGGCTGCCGATGGGGCCCATGCAGTAGGGCAGCACATACATGGTGCGGCCCTTCATGCAGCCGTCGTACAGGGGGATCAGCTTGGCCTTCATCTCACTGGTCTCCATCCAGTTGTTGATGGGGGCGGCGTCCTCCCGCTTCTTGGTGCAGATGTAGGTGCGACCCTCCACGCGGGCCACATCGTTCACCGCGGTGTGATGCAGCACACAGCCGGGCAGCAGTTCGTTGTTCAGAGGGATCATCTCGCCGGTCTTGAAGCTCTCCTCCCGCAGGGCGGTGAGCTGCTCCTCGCTGCCGTCGATCCACACGACCTTGTCAGGCTTGACCAGGGCGACCATCTCGTCCACCCAGGTCAGAACGTGCTTGTTCGTTGTCATACGCTTTCACCAATCCTCTCTCGATATCTCGGGGCAAACCCCGCTTTCTGCCGCCCCCTGCGGGCGATCCTGAAAGTTTGCCATTTGCGTCCATTATACTGCTTTGGAAAAAAAACGGCAATGGATTTTGTGTTAAAAAGCCAAAAGTGCAAAAGTTTTCTGTTTCGCTTAAAAGTTTGTCTATTTTTTGACGACTTCCGTTCCTTTTGCTACACCAGCAGCGGTTTTTGGGTGTAGCAGCCGCCCATGGGCGCGGGGGTGCGGCGGCAGAGGGCGGCCAGATCGGCGGCGGTGGCGTGGGCGGCGGCCATCCGCGCACAGGGGCCGCCCTGCCGGGCCAGCCGGGCCAGGGAGGCGTCGGCGGGCTTTTGCACCCCCCGCAACAGGGCCAGGCCCCGCCCGTTCGCCGCCAGCACATGAAGATAGGGCGGCAGGGCGGGCAGGGCGACGGTGTAGCCCAGCGCCGCGTCCAGCACATAGCGGCGCAGCCGGGCGTGGGCGTAGCGCTTGGACTTCATGGCGTCGTACAGCCCCGGCAGGTCCACGGCGGCGCGCACCGCGTTTTCCAAAAGATGTTCCAGCCCCTCGGCGGTGCCCCGGGTGCGGGCGAGGGCGGCGGCGTCCATCCCCCGCAGGCGGGAGAGCACCGCCACCTCCCAGGCCCGCGGGTCCAGGTCCCGCCCGGCGACCCCGGCCTCCTTATAAAGGGCCAGCGCGGCATCCGGCACATAGCCCTCCAGCGCCCCGGCCCCGCCTTTCGCCCAGAGGGCGCGCAGGCTGGAGGCGCTGGCAAAGCCCTCCATGCCGGGGTGCGCCTGGCCGTGGGCGGCCCCTTTGCGGGGCAGGGCCAGAGGCAAAATGTGGCTGTTTTGGGCCGCGAGGGCCTTGCAGTACTCCACGCCCAGGTTGTTGTTGGGGCCCGCCAGCACCTGCCCCGCGCCGGGGCACACCTGTTCGGCGGCGGCGGCCCGGGCGACAGCGAAGGAAGCGCCCCCCGCGAGGCGGCGGGCCAGCGCGGCGGAAAAAGCGGGCGAGGCCAGCGCCGCCGCCGTGCCCGTCAGGGCCGCCGTGTCCGGCGTTTCCGCACCAAAGACCAGGGTGTCCAGGGCGGGCAGGGCGCTCAGCACCGCCACCCCGGCGGCGGCAAACCCCTCGGCGGAGAGGCAGGCGCAGGGGTTGGGCAGGCACAGCACCAGGTCCGCCCCGCAGCCCAGGGCCGCGGCGGCCCGCACGTCCGGGGGCAGCAGCGCCGCCGCCCCCCGCTGGGTGACGTCGGCGCTCATGCAGACCGTCACCGTTTCGGCGCCCCGGCGGCGGGCCTGGGCGATCTGCCAGGCATGGCCGGCGTGGAAGGGGTCGTATTCCGCGATGATGCCGACGTTTTTCATGGTTCTGGCCCCCTTTTTGCCTTGAAAAGCGATTTTCACCATTATATAATAGTGGGTGGACAATGTAAATCCGGGGCGGACGCGCGCCGCCCAGAAACAGTTTTGGGAGGAAATACATATGAAAATCCTGGTTATCAACTGCGGTTCGTCCTCGCTGAAGTATCAGCTGATCGACATGACCGACGAGAGCGTGCTGTGCAAGGGCCTGTGCGAGCGCATCGGCATCGAGGGTAGCAAGATCACCCACCAGGCCCACGGCGGCAAGTGGAGCGAGGAGGTGCCCTTCCCCACCCACACCGAGGCCTTCATGAAGGTGGTGGAGATGATGACCACCGGCGAGGGCGCCGTTATGGCGGACAAGAGCGAGATCGGCGCCATCGGCCACCGCATCGTGCAGGGCGCGGAGTTCTTCACCAAGAGCGAGATCGTCACCGACGCCATCATCGACAAGATTGAGGAGATCGCCCCCCTGGCCCCGGTGCACAACCTGGCCCATGTGCAGGGCCTGCGCAGCGCCAAGAAGGTGTTCGGCGCCCAGGTGCCCAACGTGGTGGTGTTCGACACCACCTTCCACCAGACCATGCCTCCCAAGGCTTACATGTACGGCGTGCCCTACGAGATGTACGAGAAGTA